>JAPOIJ010000261.1 GCA_029979005.1 Planctomycetota bacterium
ATCATACAGATTGCATTTTCCGTGTGGAAACCCCGCGGGGCCGTGGTCACCTGAAACGACAATGATTGTATTGTCGTAGACACCGGCCTGTTTTAGTTCGTCGATCAAGGTGCCGAGTGCTGAATCGAAAGCCGCGACCTCACCAAGGTAATCAGCGAAATCTTGCCGGATCTCGGGGACATCCGGTAGGAATTTTGGGAGTTTGCCCTTTAATTTATCGGGGTCTATGCTCCAGAGGCGCTTGCCGGAGCCCTTGATCCATTTTCTATGAACATTTGTTGGGCCAAACCAATAAGCAAACGGTTTTTCGTTTTTGTCCTTCAAAAGGCGTCGGAAATTGTTACGTACCTGACCAATGAGTACTTGTTTCGCTTCCTCGGAGTCCCGCCCAGCTTCTAACGCTTTTGTTACATATTGTGAGAATCCATTAAATTGCCCCCCGCCGTCTAAATACTTATTTTCAGTTGAACCAAACGGGGCGTCCTTCGGTTTTCCAGGAGACCAAACCTTAAATGAGTAGCCGATATGGTATCCATTTGCTTGTAACAATAGTGGCCAGGATGGTATTTTTTGATCCCACACGGCACCCTGGAGAATTGCACCTCTTCCCGTTCTCCAAAAATGTTGTCCCGACAAAATTGAACTTCGACAAGGTGTGCAGGAGGGAGCGTTTACGAATGCGTTCGAGAACAAAACCCCCGTTTTTGCAAGCCGATCAAAGTTGGGGGTAACTGCAAGATCATTTACGGTGCCAGGGCCGTCCACTTTCGCATAAATACCGGCGTGCCGACCCCAATCATCCGCAAAGGCAAAAACGATATTGGGACGTTGATCTGCCAATCCAATACAGCAAATTCCATTAAGCACCAGAATGGCGGAAAGCAGAATTACTTTTTTCATCGAATTGTCCTTGATTTCCTGACGGCAGTAAATTTATTCAGCCCAAAATATCATTGCAAATTTATCGATGCAAGCTTTTCGGCGTAATAATAGCAAGTGAGGCTGTTTAGGGTTACACTGGAAATTCATAATGGAAATTGGCGGAACTACTCTAGGAATTTAAATATATGCTTGCTGTTCGTTTGCGATTTAGCGCTACGTTTGTGGTCTTTGTTTTTACTGTTTTTGTTGGCAGTGACTTAGTTTCGGCGCAGAATGATTCTCGTCCTAACATTGTATTCTTTTTTGCGGATGACCAGCGAAATGATACTCTCGGTTGCGCTGGACACGACATCGTAAAAACGCCGAACATTGACGCGTTGGCAAAGCAAGGTGTGTTATTTGAAAATTGTCTTGTCAGCCATTCGATTTGCTGGGTTAGCCGTACAACCATTTTGTCCGGTTTAACGGCGCGAAGTTTCGGTAGTGAATCGGTTGCTGACATGGCGAAGCTAAGCGCTGTTGAGACCCTGTATTCAGATATCCTTCGGTCGGTTGGCTATCGAACGGGTTATTTTGGGAAGTGGCATGCAAAAATGCCGCGTGGTTACCGTCCCGAAAAGCACTTTGATGAATTCGAAAAGATCGGTCGCAATCCTTATTTTAAGAAGCTGCCCGACGGCACGACGAAGCATGAAACCGAATTGATTGTCGACCGTGGTATTGAGTTCGTTAGAAACAGACCAGACGATAAACCATTTGCGTTAAATATGTGGTTCAATGCTTCTCACGCTGAAGACAACGATAAACGTCCTGGAATTGGCCACTTCCCTTGGCCGCGAGCCGTCGACGGAATGTACGAAAACATTCAGGTACCACCGCCTCGTCTCAATGATCCAGCCATCTTTGAATCTCAGCCTGAGTTTTTGAAGCAATCGATTAATCGCGAGCGATTTTTCTGGCGTTGGGATACACCTGAGAAATATCAAACCAATATTAGAGCGTATTATCGGATGATCTCAGGAATCGACCATGCGATGGGACGCTTTCTAGAAGTGTTGAAAGAAGAGGGCTTGGATCAAAATACAATTATCGTCTACTCGGCCGACAATGGCTATTATCTCGGTGACCGTGGGTTTGCCGGTAAATGGTCGCACTATGAGCAATCCCTTCGGGTTCCTTTGATCATCTATGATCCGCGTCAACCGGAAGGCAATCGTGGTCGAGTCGTGAAAGAGACAGCGCTGAATTTAGACTTCCCACCGACATTTCTCGATTGGGCTGGTGCCGAAGTGCCAGTTCGCTATCAAGGAAGAAGTCTGGTACCGCTGGTGAATGGCTCTGCGGTGTCGAGTTGGCGACGCGACAGTTTCCACGAGCATCTAGCCGTTCGAAATCGACAGTCCGCATTCGAAGGGATTCGCGAAGGCAGGTTTAAGTATGTTAAGTATTTCGATGAAACACCCGCGTATGAATTTTTGCACGATTTAAAGAACGATCCGGACGAACTGGTCAATTTAGTAGATAACCCAAAACTCAAAGACGTGTTAATAAGGTTGCGTAAACGTTGCGAGGAACGGGTGTCGGAGCTAGGTGGGCCGATCACCCCGTTGAAGGCAGATGGCGGGTCAAAAAAGTAATTCAACGTCGGTCGCGTATTAGATTTCCTTCGCGAATTGAGTCGATCTCAATCGTACTGTTGGGGTCACCCGAAAAACTGAATTTTATGCTATTCAGCGCGGCTTGGGTTTTCCATAGCGCATCCAAGGGAATGGTTACGGATTGATAATCTGCTGATTTTGTCAGTTTAATTTCGGGTGATAATTTGATCTGGTTTGCGAAGGTCGTCAAAGAGACATCGCTGTCAGTCCGGATTCGGATCTCTATCGATTTATTGTTTTCGGCTTTTAGTTGTAGGTCAGTTCGGACAATTGAACCGGTTCCGGTAATTAAATCGAATTCTAACGATCCCTGATTTCCGCAAATATTAGTAAGGCGGCCGAAGGGTTTCCATCCTTCGTTTTGCCAACCACCGCAGTTGAATTCGAATTGAAGCTTTCCGTTGTTAGGGTCTCGGGAATTTAATTGTTCCCAATCATCCGAAAGTCCGTCTCCGTCCCGATCTTTTCTAATGGCTTCATATTCGGAATTGACTCCCCTGCCCCATTTCACATTGTCCGCCATTCGAAGTTCGACTGCCGGTTCATTGCCGGTGCCAGTGTCCCCTTTGTCCAGCCAGCCATCTAGCAAACTTCGATGTCGTTCGAGCTCTTTTTTGTATTTTGGATCATTCACAAGGTTCACTAATTGAGCAGGATCCTTTACGACATCGTAAAGTTCCTCGGAGGGGCGTTCACCGAAGTAGATTTGTGCAAGCTTTGGGTCAAGTGTTCCGTTCGCGTAAGCTTTTCGCAAATCTTGGACAAAAATCCGGGAATCTCGGTATTGAGGTTGGAGAAGTACTCGATCCAGCATGTAATTTCGGGTGTATCGAAATCGGTCGGTTCGGATACTTCGGATTCGGTCGATTGTTTGATCGCAGCGGTCACGGGCGGTCGCGACGAATTCTCGTGGGATTAATTTTTCAGAAAATAAATCCTGTCCTTCCATCCAACTAGGTTGTTTGATCCCCGCCCATGCCAATGTGGTTGCGGATAAATCGAGCATCGAAACAAGGTCGTCACGGACGGAGGGCGCCGGAACCCAGGGATCCGGTCCCGTAATAATGAAGGGCACATGGGAACCGCCCTCGGTTGGTTGCTGTTTATGACGGACGAGATTGTTTGCGCCGTGGTCTGAAAAATAGACAACAATGGTTGAGTCAAGAAGATTATCGTCAGCGAGACGTGCCAGTATTTTGCCGATAATGCCATCGTCCATTCTCGCTGAATCAAAATGCTCGGCGACGACTTCTCGGTATATCTCGTTTTGCGGATAGTCAGCGGGAACTGTCACGGAATCTCGGTCTACTTTATTGTTGAATTTGGTGGTGTTTAATTTGCCGCCTTTAAGTTGTATTTGTCCAAAAAACGGTTCTCCTTTGGGCGCGGCTCTCCATGGAGTCAGGCGTTGCGATTTAGGAATCTCAGAGAATAGGCCAGCATGATCGAAGTTATAGTCCGTCTTGCCGACGTTGAAGCAAAAATAGCCTTCGGCTTTCATCAAATCTACGATAGTACACATTCCCTCGGGAAGTTTACGGGAGGCTTCACCGCGTCCAGATCTATGTTCATGGGCGCCGAACCTAATTTGGTTTGCTCCTGTGATCATAGCTGAACGACAAATTGAACAAACCGGCGCTGGAACGTAGGCGCGGGAGAATCGAACGCCCGTCGCCGCCATTCGGTCAAGTGTCGGGGTTTGGCCTTTTTGAATGTCATAACCATAGCACCCTAGCCACGGAGAAAGGTCCTCTTGAAACAGCCACAGGATGTTGGGGCGAGACGACACCTCATTGGCGTTAGAGGTCATCGGAATACAACCGAGAACGATCAATAATAGGATTAGCTTTGGATGAAATTTATTCATGATTTGCCTTGGTTTCCACAACTGTGTGGGTGATTATAAAATTTGTTTGGGTGATCTATTAAATTCTATGAATAATGTGAACACGTTCATAAGTTTTATTCAATAATTGTGGTCATAAACATTGGTTTCATGGAACAATATGAACAAACGAAGTAAGATTTAGCCTGCGATTG
>JAPOIJ010000191.1 GCA_029979005.1 Planctomycetota bacterium
AAACTGGTTTCCGAGGTTGGCGTTGGAACGATCGCAGCGGGTGTCGCTAAAGCGCATGCTGACAATATCCTCATTTCCGGTTCCGGAGGGGGAACGGGGGCCTCGCCATTAACCAGCATTAAACATGCCGGAATGCCCTGGGAACTCGGTATCGCCGAAACTCACCAAACACTGGTGATGAACGATCTGCGCAGTCGAACACGATTGCAAACCGACGGCCAACTCAAAACCGGTCGTGACGTCGTAATCGCGACTCTACTCGGTGCTGAGGAATACGGGTTTGCAACTGCTCCGTTAATCACGATGGGTTGTATTATGATGCGAAAATGCCATCTGAATACCTGTCCAGTTGGGATTGCGACGCAAGACACTGAGCTAAGGAAAAAGTTCAAGGGAAAACCTGAGCATGTTGTTAATTACCTATTCATGGTGGCTGAAGAAGCACGGCAGATTATGGCGGAACTCGGCTTTCGCTCAATCAATGAAATGGTAGGGCGAGTCGACGCACTTGATGTCGACCACGCAGTTGAGCATTGGAAAGCGAAGGGAATTGATCTCTCAAAACTACTCGCCCCCGCAGTTGGATTTCATGACGGAGTTCAGGTTTATTGCACGGTTGATCAAGACCACGCACTGGACGACGTGCTTGACTGGAACCTCCTGGAGCAAGCTAAAAATTCGATCCAAACTCGTCAACGTGTAGAGATTCAGTCAGAAATCAAGAATACTGATCGATCCGTAGGTGCGATTTTGAGCCATCATGTTGTAAAAACCCACGGTCCAGACGGATTGCCTGAAAATACAATTTGCATCAACTTCCAGGGATCCGCAGGACAGAGTCTTGGCGCGTTCCTGTCGGGTGGTGTTTCGATTCAAGTGGAAGGCGACGCGAATGACTATGTCGGCAAAGGCATGTCCGGCGGTCGCGTAGTTGTTCGTCCTCCAAAAACATCACAGTTTGCTGCCGAAGAAAACATCATTATTGGAAACGTCGCCCTGTATGGCGCAACTTCTGGCGAAGCTTATTTCCGCGGTGTCGCTGCCGAACGCTTTGCCGTTCGAAATTCCGGAGCGGTAGCCGTCGTCGAAGGGGTTGGTGACCATGGTTGTGAATACATGACCGGTGGACGAGTGGTTATACTTGGACCAACGGGTCGGAATTTCGCGGCAGGGATGTCCGGAGGGATTGCTTATCTCTACGACCCGAACGACCGTCTATTGAACAATCTTAATCTCGAACTGGTTGAGATCGGCGCAGTGGAAAACCAAGCGGACAAGGACGAATTGCATAGCTTGATTGAAAAACATGCTCAATTCACAGAGTCGACCGTTGCCGCAGCGATCCTCGAGGACTGGGATTCCGCGGTTAGCAATTTCAAAAAGATTATTCCAACTTTGTACCGCAAAATCCTCGAGCAGAACTCAGCCGAAGCGGTGCAGCGATAAGATCAGAGTTATTTACCGATTACATTACGGAGAGGGAGTTCAGGAAAAACATGGGCAAACCAACGGGATTCATTGAATTTGATCGCATGGATGAAGGCCACCGCGATCCCAAGGCTCGCGTTAGTGATTGGAACGAATTTCTAGTCCAAATAGACGAGAAGGATCTGCGCACACAAGGCGCGAGGTGCATGGATTGCGGCGTGCCGTTTTGCCATACCGGCCAGACCATTGACCGGTTAGCCACCGGTTGCCCAGTCAATAATCTAATTCCCGAGTGGAATGATCTTGTCTATCACGGCAAATGGAAGGAAGCTCTCGATCGTCTTCATTCCACGAATAATTTTCCGGAATTTACGGGGAGAGTCTGCCCTGCTCCGTGTGAAGGCTCCTGTGTGCTCGGGATTAATGAGCCAGCCGTTACGATCAAGAGTATTGAACGAAACATTATTGACCGCGGATTTTCTGAGGGTTGGGTTGCTCCCAGAATTCCCAAGGATCGGACTGGAAAGACAATTGCCGTTGTCGGCTCGGGACCGGCGGGTCTAGCTGCAGCTGATAATTTGAATCAACTCGGTCACCAGGTAACGGTGTTTGAGCGCGATGATCGAATTGGCGGGTTATTGATGTACGGTATCCCGAACATGAAGCTTGGCAAGGACGTGGTCGAACGGCGCTTGGATTTGTTGCGACAGGAAGGAATTCAATTTGAAACCGGCGTAGAAGTAGGGGTCACTATATCTGCGGCTGAAATTCGTAAGAAATTTGACGCAGTAGTCATCTGCGCTGGCGCGACTGCGCCACGCGATCTCAAGATCCCTGGTCGATCAACCAACGGCATCCACTTTGCAATGGATTACCTCCGCGGATCAACTTCGTCGTTACTCGATGGTACTGATGCTGGCATTTCCGCCAAGGACAAGAAGGTTGTTGTAATCGGCGGTGGAGATACGGGGACGGACTGCATTGGAACCGCAATCCGCCAGGGTTGTAAAAGCGTGGTCAATCTTGAGATTGTCGACCGCCCTCCAGAGTCAAGAGCTGATTCGAATCCGTGGCCTCAATGGCCTTTGATTTTTCGAACTGATTATGGCCATGCGGAGGCAAAGGCAATTTATGGACAAGACCCCCGTTCCTTTAATATTGAAACCGTCGAATTTCTAACGGATGCGGATTGGAATCTCACAGCCCTGAGGACGGTTGAAGTCGATTGGAGCGTCGAGCGAACCGGCGTGGCCCCCTTTTCACCTATTCCCGGAAGCGAAAAACTAATTGAGGCCGACTTGGTCTTTCTGGCATTGGGATTCACTGGTCCCGAACCGGGAATTTCTGACGCATTTGGCCTCGAAACGAGCCCGCGATCAAATATTCTCGCCAACACATCGGATTATGAAACCAGCCAGCCCGGTGTTTTCGCCGCAGGTGATTGTCGGCGTGGCCAGAGCTTAGTGGTTTGGGCAATCCGAGAAGGCCGGCAGGCAGCCGAAGCCTGCAATCAATATTTGAATGCGACGGTTTGAGCCCCCCGAATCGCGTGATTTTAGACCAGACTGGGTCACACCAGCTTACACTCTGGTGAAGCGAGAATTTCACTCACTTGGAGTGAATGGTTACCGCGAGAGTCCACTGGTTTGACGAACCGCATTACTGGAGAACCGCTGTGGGACTAGCTGGTTATTAATAGAGCGAGAATTAACATCAAAATCGCGAAGCCGTCACGCAACTGAATTTGATGGCTTTTCCGATTGAATCGGAGAAAATTTAACAGACCTCCCGTTGGACATCCATATCGGCAATAGCCCATTGGAACGAACAACGACACCACCAAACCCGTCAATGCGATGGCAATGGTAAACCAACCAGCGACTCGAAATGAAAATGCATCAAATGGCTCAATCGAGGCGAGGTTCAAATCGAGACACCCGGTCGCAGCAAGCAAAGTAATGAGCAACAGAGCAGCTGGAATCAGTTTCAAAATTCGACGCAATCTCTTTGGCAGTCGAACCTTCTCAATCCCCGATTTCATTGTTAGCTGCTGAACAGCCCCAAAGGGACAGATATGGTCGCAGTAGGTATTGTGTTTGGAAATGACTGGAATCGTAAGAGCCGAAACACATAGAAAAACCATACCCGGCGCGTTTGCGAGCGGAAAACCGTTCTTAGCCCAGCCAACAACAACCGCTTGAGAGAGCATTTCTCCAGCAATAAAGCCAAGAAAGACAATCAGAATCAGTTGAAACGCCAATCGCCATTTACGGCGATGTTTCATGCCTACCCATGAAAGAAAGATGCCGGCAAAACCAAGCATAGCTGTCATGCACTCAGTTAAAATCCAGCTCCAGTTAACATTACTTCCTTTTCCAGCATTGTACTTCTGAAGATGCCTTGCGGTCGTTTGAATACCTGAGAGAACGTTTAGACTGGTCATCGTAGCGCCTGACACTCCTTCGTATTCAGACGAGTCATAGTCGGAAATTTCCTGGATTGTCTTTCCACGAACAAGATCATCCAGATAGGTGTCTTCCTTCACATATCGAACGTAGGGTTCATTATCGTAGCTGGAGCGAATCAAAGAGCCAAGATAGCGAAACTGTTCATCAAATCCAATTAGTGTGTCCGTCGGCCCTTGATAACCGGATAGGGAATTTGCGGTCGGTGACGTGCGCAGAAAATATCCAACAATCCCATCCGCGTTACCATAAACCGGACCAAAAACTAAATTTGGATTCTCCGAAAGATTCTCAATATTCAAAGATTGGTGTTCCGGGAAAAACGGCAATAATTCTGAAGCCTGGACTTCATTCGGAAATTTGGACAGATTAACCTGAGAGCCCGCCCTTCTCCGGATCGCCTGTTTCACGGCATAACTGGTTAAAGTTGCGCCTGAAACGGTATCAATGTCTGGCCAAAGATCCGGGAAATCCCATGCCAGGCCTTTGTAAGCCGATAAAAAGTCTTTTGAATCAGCTACGGCCGTGACATGTTCGACAGTATCTTCACTCACTAAAATACTGATGTCCAAAATTCTTCCATCACTTGAGAGCACGACCAATAAGTTAGTCGGACCCAAATAGCCAATGGCAGTGTTACCAATTGGAGCGGTTTGTAGTATCGCCCCAATTTTTTCTTCTTCCATGGACAAGACAGATCGCGTACCACTTCGTTGGTCCCACGAAGCTAGAACAGTGGCACCCGGGAGCCATTCTTGAACACTCTCTACTGTCAGAGATTTCAAAGCAGTAGCGTCCAATTGACTTTCAATCAATTCTCTGTGTTGTTTTCGTATAAGGAAAATAACCACAAGGAAAAGAACTACGCGGCAAGTGTGCACAAAGAGAGATCGCCAATGATACCTTTGATTCCGTGGTGACGATTCCGGATTGAGAATAGGTAATTCGGCGTTCAAAGTCTGCTCAATTGTGTTATTTACGGCGGTAACGCCCCATCTTAGCAGATGTAATTCCCACTTTGAAATACTTGCCGCCCGCGCACCGTAAGCACTCCTAAACCGCGGCAAACTTTAACATTTCGATCCTTTCGATGCCGCAGTCAAGCAGTTGTCAGCCGTTCATCCCATATAAATCGCCCTGATTTAAAAACGCTACTTACGGCCCTGACGCCGTATTGATTAAGCGAAGGCAAATAAGCAACGGCATCAAACCCTCCTGCAATCAACCATTGAGCAACGGTAATGCAGGAGAGTCATTGGCACGAAATCAACCCTTTGTAGATTTTTACTACCAGATAGTGATGCGATCGGCTTCAGGCTTGAAAAGCCCATCGCCGGGTTTCACGTCAAACGCATTGTAAAACGCTTCAATGTTGGTGACTGGACCGTTGGCGCGATACTTAGATGGCGAATGTGGATCGGTCAGCAAACGTTTGACCATCTCTTTGTCGCGATATTTCCGCTGCCATACGCGACTCCAGCCGACGAAAAACAATTGATCGCCGTTCCATCCCGCCACAAGAACTTCCGGCTTACCTTTGTTTGCAATATTGAACGCCTTATAGGCGATGGTGAGCCCGGAAAGATCCGCAATATTCTCTCCCAGCGTCAACTTGCCATTAACATTTTTCCCTTCAAGCGGTTCGTAGGCAGCATACTGATCAATCAATTGCTGTGTTAACTTGCTAAACGCTTCCTGGTCTTTCTCTGACCACCAATTGTTGAGATTTCCATCGCCATCATATCGGCTCCCCTGGTCATCAAACGCGTGGCTAATTTCGTGACCAATCACCGCTCCAATCCCACCGTAATTCAACGCATCCGGAGCATCCATACTGAAAAACGGAGCCTGCAAAATCGCAGCTGGAAAAACAATTTCGTTTTTGGTTGGACTGTAATAGGCATTGACGGTTTGCGGTGTCATGCCCCATTCTTCTCGATCAATTGGCTGACCAAGATGGTTAATATTTCTCTGATGTTCAACAATATTCGATCGGTAAACATTACCGAACAAGTCATCAGCAGAAACGTTTAACGCCGAATAATCACGCCAAACGTCTGGATAACCGATCTTGGTGCCAATTTTTGATAACTTTTCCTTTGCCCGGCTTTTTGTTTCGTCCGTCATCCAAGATAGATCGTCAATACTTTGTCCGAAGGAAGTTAACAAATTATCAACCAGCGTTTCCATTTTCGCCTTGGCTTCAGGCTTGAAATATTTCTGGACATACAACTCGCCGACCGCTTCCCCAAGTGCACCAAAATCTCCTGCCCCTGCTCCTGCAATCGCATTAACGCCTCTTTTCCAGCGAGGACGCTGAACCGGAATTCCCGCAATTGTTTTGTTGTACAACTCAAATCTTGCATCTACAAACGGTTGCGAAAGATAGGCCGCATAACTATCCAGCAATCGAAATTGCAGATAATGTTTCCAAGTTTCCAAAGAAGTATTTTTTATAATTTTTGCAAGGCCAGCAAAAAAGCTTGGTGTGTTTACATTGACCATTTCAGGGGTTGCCGTGACGTCGTTCGCGGCAAAATATTCGGCCCAATCAAGCTCATCACCAGTTAGTTCAGACAATTCTTTAAATGACTGTTTGTTGTATCGCTTTCGGGCGTCGCGAAGTTTTACACGTTCCCATGAGACTTCCGCCAACGAAGTTTCCAGCGCTACGATCTCCTGCGCAGCCTCATCACTGTTTTCAATTCCTGCTAAGTCAAACAATGTTTTGATGTAATTTGAGAGAGCTTTTTGGACTTTCTTCGATTCTTCATCGTCCTTCAAATAATAATCTCGATCAGGCAGTGTTGTACCACTTTGAATTAACTGACAAATATATTGGGTGGCATCCCCAGCATCCTGGGAAACAAAAAATCCAACTGGACTCCCAACACCAATCTTGCTTAGGTGACCGAAGTGCGTCCAAATCTCAGCCTTTGTCTTTAAGGCACGAATTTTTCCAAGTTCGCCATTAAGTGGCGAATAGCCCTTAGCGTTAACCGCATCTTCATTCATAAAACTGCGGTAAAAATCAGCGATCTTTTGAGCATTGCTACCCACAGGGTGCTCTTTTTTTGCCGTCTCTTCGATAATCTCTCGAATTCGAACCTGCGAATCATCCGCCAATTTTCCGAACGAGCCGTAATTTGATTTATCACTTGGAATTTCAGTGAACTTTAACCATGATCCGTTAACGTGATTAAAGAGATCGTCCTGAATCCGAACATTTTTGTCGAACGCAGAAGTATCCAGTGTCCCATCATCGTTTTGAGCGATTACGGTGTTGAGCATGGACAGCAAAAAACAAATTACTAACGTCAGTCTCATAATTTACTTTCAATTCTCTATGTTTAGCTAAGCGGACTTTCAAGCCTTGGCCAATAGACATACTCAGGCCAGCAATGAATAAGATTTTAAGTAATCACTGATAAATAGAAAGGCGGTTAGGCTTTGGAAACCGATCTGCATAAAATCGTTCAATCGGGCCAGCAAATCTTGATTACACCCTTATCGCTCAAATAACAACCAGTTTTACTCGCAAGAGCTTCCCAGGGATGCTCCATATATTCACCGAATTTTCCAGCGATACTCATTCTCTGCGAGGCTTAATTAAGAATATCTGACCGAACCAAAGCAAGGATGCCCAGAAACAGACAAGAATAAGCTCAATCGCTTTGCTTACTCAGATGTGATAAGGCGCGTTTAATGTTCAAAATCTAT
>JAPOIJ010000171.1 GCA_029979005.1 Planctomycetota bacterium
CTCAGTGCCAGGGAATCCTAAATCAAGCATTACCACAGATCATCTCGAATTCGTGAAAATTGAATTGAAATGCCTCCCGAGGGAAACGAACTGCACCTTCAAAGTGTCTCGATTTGAGGATGGGCAACAACTTGACGACACAAAAAATGTCGTACCTCACTATCGGGAAAATCCAAAACCCAGATTTTCATATATTAAAATGACTACCCCTTGGGCAAAACATAAAACGTCTGGACATAAAAAAATCTGGATCCACAAGGTCGAACTAAAAGCGTTAAAGTAACCACGAACTCTCAAACGGTTCTACTGCTCCGGCTATTTGTACCCGGTAATCGCAATCAAACTCAAAGCTCGACTACTCCGGTCAATAGCTCTCTAATCGCCCCATCGATTGGAATTGAATCGCCGCTGCCCCGATCAATCAAAACGAAATGAAACAGCGATCTCAAGGCAACTTTGGATTCACCATTTTTGTACATCAATTGTTCGACCTCACCACTGGCCGTTCCGAGTGTCTTCAGACAAGTCATTACTTTTACCTGATCGCCCTCAAAAACTGGATTTCGAAATCGGATCCGAAGATCAATGATGATAAAACCTAGATTCCGATCGGCCAGCTTTTTCACCAAGCCAATTGACTCCGCGTATTGCCACCGCGCTTCTTCCAAAAGTTCCAAGTGCCGACTGTTATTGACGTGGCCAAAGCCGTCGGTGTGAAAGGTACGAATCGAATAATTTGTTTCGTGGATCATGCGCTGAGTTTAACAAATTCAGGCCACACTCCCAACATCTGGCGAACGGAGCGCCCTAATTGAAGGGCTGGAATAACAACCAAACGGAGGATTTCAAATGAAACTCAACCTCCTCATGAAAATTCAAAAAACTAAATATTTTTGGTGTTGACCACTGGGGCTTTGGCCGTAAACTGTCCCCGTCATGAGTTTACACAAAACCCACAAATCAAAACTCTCAACTGACTTGGAGAGCGGTCAAAACCGATTCAAGGTGGAGACTTACTGCGCACACATGCTCCATGTAAGCCAATCAATTTGCGATATTTCAAGCATTCGACGAAATCAACTATTCCGGAGCGCGTTGCGTTAGAGATCGACAAAATTAAATGATTTTTAAGCCCGTGCCCACAAGCACGGGCTTTTTTTATAGGCCGGCATTTCAATGCCTTTTTGCGGATTCAACGAGCATGTTTAAAGAAATACTCTCTGTTTCACTTGTTTTATTTTCAGTTATCGACATCCTCGGCTCACTTCCCGTCGTAGTCGACATCAAGAACCGAGCCGGTAGTTTACAAGTCCTTAAAACAACGCTTGCGGCTGGACTTCTGATGCTGCTGTTTCTCGTCATCGGAGACTCCATCCTCCATTTACTGGGAACCGATGTTAACTCATTTGCCATCGCAGGTGCGATCGTGATTCTATTGATTGGGCTCGAGATGGTCCTCGGAATTCACTTATTCAAACAAAACCCCGATGAAACAGACACTACTTCGATCGTACCTTTAGCATTCCCGCTAATCGCCGGAGCAGGCACCCTTACAACAATCCTTTCACTCAAGTCCGAATTCAGCCAATGGAGCATAACGTTCGGCATCATCATCAACTTGGCAATTGTATACGTCGTCCTAAAATCCTGTGGCTGGATTGAGCGTCGACTTGGGCACGGCGGACTATCGGTCTTAAGAAAAGTTTTTGGGATTGTCTTACTCTCAATTGCTGTCAGGCTTTTGAGAACCAATCTTTTGGAACAAATCTAAACCCGACCGGTTCAATCGATTCGGGCCTCACCGTTCCTTACTTCTGAGGAGTCGGTGGTTGGACTTTCAATAAATCACCAATCGAACTTGCCGGATTCGACGGACTCAATGATGAAAAATCAAAGTCTGGGCGAACACCATTAATTACCGACTCGGGGACTATGTAAACCCACTCCGCTCGTAAACGGTTGAACGCGGACGCTCGCAGGTCAGCCGCTTTGAGTGCATCTGTACGATCTGCAACCTTTTTCAAATATTCCTTATTGGCCTGGGCATCGATTTCAGTCTCGCCGTCACTCTCGGGCTTCTGAGGCATTGGAAAGACGGATGTATCAACCTCGGCATTGAATAACACGTAATAGCTCAGTTCCAAATCTTCCTCTGATGAGCGATTGGCAAATCCTCCGATGTACATCGTTACCTTAAGGCCGTCCTTCGTGGTTACGGAAACTTCTCCACCCGACGACTTAAATTGATAGACACCATTTTTAAAGTCGACTTTGTAAAACCCAAACTTCTCCAGGGATTTAAGAATAGTCGTGTCCGAATCCGCAGCAGGAGATTCAAACAGTTTTTGCATTTCATTATTTTTTCTGAGAACCCCGGAAAAACTAATATTCAACAGTTGTCGAAAAATGGACTGGGCTTGTCCCCGAATTTTCGTTGATATCTGACTCGGCTTCCATTCCTTCCCGTCCGCGAGATCAAGCTTAAGCAGGTTAACTCCAGACTGATCAACATTTAAGGTTGCTCGATAATTCAGCGATTCAGACTCGACCCCCTGATTGGGCGTTAGACGATAATCTGTAATCTGGATGTCTTCAATTGGAACATTACCAAGTTGGAATAAGTTAGGATCAACCCACCTTTCAAATTCCGTGGCCAATGCATTCGGATCAAAATCGACAACGTAAACACTTGGCTGCCCGGGAACCCGAACGAATCGCTTTTTCCCACTCGGATCATCTTTAAGACTTGCACCAACAATCAATTTACCCAATGGCTTTCCGTTGCGATCCTCTAGGATAATTTTCGTCCCTAGCCCGGAGCGGTTGGGTTGCGTTGGATGATCCTCTGGGTCGACAACTCCGTATTCGAAATGATCCTGCTGATCTTCCGTCTTCTCTTCCAGAACAAGAATTTCGGTAAGAGAGTTAGCGGCGGCTGAGACTTGCCCTGCGTTAGACGCGACATATTTTCGATTTTGAAGCAAAACCCATTTTTCGCCATCTCTTTCAAGCTGGATTTTTTCGATCTCATTCTTATCAGCATTGAATTTCTCAATTTCAATCGACCGAACTGCCGTGGTGTCGTACGACTCGAATAATGGTTTACCCACCATTTCGCTCTCAACCACTCGCTCAGGCCAGGGATAAAACGAAGCCGCGACGCCGGACGAGACCACCGCGAGGAGAACCATGAAAAGCGTTTTAATACTGGGTTTGTTCATAGGAAAAATTCAAATTGAAGCTTTAGACAAATAATCAAAAAACAACTCGCTTTACGACCAGGCAATTACTTGAGTCGGCGAGCTTTGGAAATCCCCTCTCGCTCCCGAAGCCGGCGACGGGTGAACACAATTAAACCAACCAACATTGGCGGGATCGGCGGGAGAATCACAGCGGCTAACTTAAATTGACGCTGAATCTCTTGAATCTCCAATTCAGCATCGAGATCAATGCGACGCTTCTTATCCCTTCGATCATTCTCGAATTCTAACTGCTTATTTTTATACTTCTCCTGCAAATCACGAACCTGCTGCTCTAGCAAACGCTGCTTTGCCGCCAATTTTGCCGCGTCATAATACTGATTACTATTCTTCTTACGCAGCTCCTTTTGAATTTCGTCTTCCGTTGGCTTTAGTTTTGCTTTGATATCATTCTCAGCTTTCTTCATGTTCGTCGTGTATTCGATCTGCAGTTGCTGGTCCAAATCAAATACACGTTGCATTGCCGACTCGTAGGTTTTCTCGACGACCGCGAGCGTCACATGATCTACCTTCCGATTCCGCAGCCCAAGATAAACCTGCTCGTCAGCCAAAGCATCTATCACGTTCAAAACGAAACTCATATTTTGGTATCGATACTCAACACCATCTACGATGGGAGCCTCTCTCATCGAAACGTAAAAATCACTCAGCGTATCAATATCAGCAACGTAGATCACATCTGTTTTTTGCTTTGACGCGACAGCGGCGGCCTCCTTCGTTGGGACCCCCTTATCCACCTCGTCTCCGTGTATGTAAGCTGCCAGCGTGAATTGGCGATTCGCTGAACCGTATTGATCATTCTGTCGCTCGATGACGTTAGAAACTTTGACTCTTCCGGCCAGATTAGTCTCAACCAGTTTTTCAAATTCTAAGCTGGCCGAAGGGGTCGGTTGAATGTAGCCGGAATACTGAAAATACAATTCATTCACGCCGCTGGTTGCCGGATGCTCCGGAGAAAAATAGCCTTGCCCGTCAGAAACGATCAGCCGTTCTCGCTGATTGAGGACGCTATTCCTCGGATACGGATTATTTGACGACATCTGCCAAACGATAAAAGCATCTTTGTCGGCAACTCTCTGATTGGGATTGACGGTCGCCGGTTTGGCAATTGGTTTATGGTCAACATCGAGGTCAATCGCATCCCACAGCTTCTGAATTACTGCTTTCTCACCGCCATTGCGGGCAAAAAGCCGCGGCATGTAAGTAGGAGGTATGTAATTAAAGTTCTCCGGAAAGGGCAGGGGATCTTCAAAAATCGCTGTCGGCTGACCAAGCTGGATTGCCTGAATAATGTTGTCCATCTCCGCCGGTGTCGTTTGAGACGGTTGAACGACAAGTAAGACATCGTAGCGCCGTTTAATCGGATTCCCATCTCCGTCCTCAATCCACATCGAAATTGGCGTTGAAGCATCTACTTGCTCAACGTTGTATTGTTTTTCCATTTCAGTTAGCAAACGAAGGCGAGGGATACGAGCCAACTCCTGTCCAGTATTGATCGTCGCGCCCATGATCATTGCGTCCGTCTGAACAACTCCAATCGTCTTTCGTTCGGGCTGTGAGACGGTGTTGATAGAGCGCATCAACTCATACTCAACCGGAATACCATACGGCATAAAGGGCAGAACGATCCGCTCAAGTCCACTGGAAAAAGCGACTCCGAGAATTACGTCTTCCTCACGCAAGGCTCCCCTCGACTGACTCATGACCTTCACTGGGCGAATGCCATATTTCTTTTCTGCCAGAATCGCTTCTTCGCTGAACGGCTCGACGCCCTGATGCAAGTTCACCTGAATACGACTTCCCCCAAGCACATCAAATTCTCGCAGCAAGTTTACGAGGTCATATTTGATTTTCACATACTCGCTCGGCACACTCGCCCCGACATAGGCCTCGATTTTAATCGGGGGCTTGTCCTCATTCTCCTCCGCCGAGAGCGCCTCCAAAAGTTCGGTTGTAACGGGCGCGAGCGTACTAACTTTGGCATCAGAAATATCAACACGAAGTCGATTAAGCGGACTGTATTGAACAATCAAAACCGCTGCGACCATAGTTACAGCCAGGCAACCGGCCCGCACAAGATAATGCCACAAATAGGACGTACCATCGCGGCCGCCTAGCCAGTGTCGCCGACCAATCAAAATCAAACTCAGATATACCCCCACAACGATGATGCCAACAAAATAGCAAATTGAGGGAGCACTAATTAAACCGCGACCAAATGGCTCGAACCGCTGCAACAATGACCACTCAAACAACCTCTGAATCCAGGCTGAATTCGAAAAAATCACATCGGCGTTTGAAAAGAAGGCCAGGGGAGCATTCAGAGCTGCTCCAAAAATAAAGCCGACGGTCAAATTGCTCGTCAAGAACGACGCCACCATGCCGAGGGCAATCATCGATACCCCCATGAACCAGTATCCAAGATAGGTCGAGAACAGCAGCAGGTTATCCAATTGCCCGCCCGTCATTGCCAACAAAACTGCGTAATTTGAGAGCTGGGAAAATAACAGAGAAACAGTGAAAACAAGTACCGCCGCGAAGTACTTACCAATCACAATGTCGAAATCCTTGGCAGGCAACGTCAACAACAGCTCATCGGTTCCATGACGTTTTTCCTCTGCCCAAATACTCATCGTGATCGCCGGAATGAAGATCAACATGATGTACGGCAAATACGTGTTTAACTGATCGAAATTTGCCAAGTTGGTCGTAAAAAACTCATGAGGCCAAAAGGCCGCAAATGAAGTCAGCAAGACAAACAGACACAGAAAGACATATCCCGTGGGATTACTGAAGTAACCAATGAAATTTCGTTTCATCACGGCGAAAGCCGCCTGACGCCAAATCCCCAGCGGCAACATCAGCAGTACCAGAACCACAAGAAACATCATGTCGACGATTAACATGAATACAAACTCAGTGACTTGAGTTAGCTGAAGGCTCGCCTGCGCGATCTGAAGGCTCGTGTCCATAAAAAAGTCCGCTATCTATATTTCATCAATAATTTGTAGTCAATAATTCAACGCCTACACGTTTCAATCTTCATCAATCTCATTGTCAAGTTTCACACCTGTCTCAGCATCGTGCCCAGTGAGATTCGCAAATACGGCATCCAATCCCTGTTGCTTCGGATCAATATCCTCCAGCTTTCCGTCGTATACTTTTCGCCCCTCGTTAATCATCACAACGCGATCGGCCATCGCTTCGACCTCCTGAAGAATGTGCGTAGACAACAAGATCGTTTTTTCCTGCCCCAATCGCTTCATGGTCTGCCGCACACCGCGAATCTGATTCGGATCCAAGCCGGAGGTTGGTTCGTCGAGAATTAAAACATCCGGTTCATGAATCAATGCCTGGGCCATGCCAACTCGTTGTCGATAACCTTTGGAAAGTTTATTGATCGGCTTATAAATCACACTGCTAAGAGCACAAAGGTCAACCGCTTTTTCAATTCGATAACGCTTCGTCGCTTTATTCATACCGCGGGCCTCGGCAAAGAAATCAAGCAGGCTGTAGGGGGTCATTTCAGGATACAAAGGCCCCGTCTCAGGCAGATAACCCAATTTCCGGGAACCTGCGAGACGATCTGTATTCATGTCATAACCGGCGATTTTGGCCACACCCTGAGACGGCGATAAATAACCAGTTAAGATTTTCATGGTGGTGCTTTTCCCCGCACCATTCGGCCCTAAAAACGCAACCACTTCTCCCTTGTAAACTTTAAAGGAGACCTCGCGGGTCGCAGCAAAAATCCCATAAAACTTAGACAGACCGTCTGCTTCAATCATGGGGGTCTGCTGTGAGGAATCTTCGGATCCTTCAACCACCGACTCGGTTTCAGTTGCCATCGTTTTGCTCTACTGTTTAATTCGCGTAATCTTGAAGATTGGGTGATCCAATAAGACCACCCCAGGGCGATGACCCAACGCCCAATTCGGCAGAGGCTTACTTCATGCCGAGTCACTAGGTCCCTGTTATCAATCGACTATTTTGGTTCGAACAATCGGGCTTGTCGAGCGCCTCCGGATACCTTTGAAAAACCGTTCAATTCCAACCACGTTTCGGTGGGTTGTAGCGAACGTAACGCCCACACACCGGCCTAAAAACGCAGGAACCCTGCCTTTTTGCTACGCTTTCGGTAAATAAACGGTTCAAAGTCGACCTTGCGTGAAGATAAAATCGATCGAGGATCGTGTGGGCTGATTCAAAAACTCAGTGTCTATCCAGCCATCGCCTAGTCAAACCCCCTATTTCATCAAAAACATCTTCCTTCGTTTGACGGGTTCGCTTCGAAACCCGATACCCATGATCGACAGAATCCAAGATGTGAATTGTTGCTGTTTTGCGCATCTGCTGATGAATGGGCTTAAATAATTCGCTGGTAAACAACGGGTCTTTGGAACCGGTGAAAACCAGAACCGGCTCGCAGATATCAGGAAAATGCTGAGCTCTCTCATTGCTCGGCTTTCCTCGAGGATGAAGGGGAAATGCAAAAAACACATAACCGCTGACTCTACACAACTTGCGCTGCGCCCCTGCGATGGAAGTCATCCTACCACCAAAAGAATGACCGCCCGCTATGAGCCGCAGTTCAGGCTCAAGTTCCCCGGCCAATTGCACGGCATTTTCAACGGTTGATAACGAGACTTCAAGAGAATCACGACCTCCACCTCGTTCCCTAAATGGAAATTGATACCGCAAGGTAGCAATCCGTTGTCCATGCATCGCTTCCGCAAGCCGTTGCATATTAGGGTGACACATCCCAGCCCCCGCCCCATGAGCCAAAACAAGAAGTTCAGTCGACCCGCGAGGAACTTCCAACACCGACGAGACATTCCCCTTATCTGGATGAGCCGAAAAAAACTGCTTTTTTGTTTTCACCAAGCCTCACCCAAATCGCAACGTTGGTCATCAAAATTATCAAAATGAAACGAAGCTAATTATCATTCGCCCGATTAAGATCCCGCATGAACGAGTTGAAGTCAGGCACTCTCTCCGCCGGAGGACGGTTGACGGCGCTGTCTTGCCCTAAACCCTCTGCGGATTCATTCACCGTTTTCGTTTTTCTACTCCCACCTTGGGGACGAAGTCCAAGACTTCGAAGCGATTTCTCATACTTCTTCTTAGCCTCCGGTGTTCCCGTGTCAGCTGCCGCTTTCATTTCTTCCCAACGCCGGAGGAAATTTTCTAAATCTGCTTTGGTCCAATTCATTTTCTCGAGCAACTCAGGATCTGGGTCGTACCGCTGATCCGACAGTTTCTTCAGCACCATATCGGTTGCCTTCTTAGCATGGTCAAAGTTTGTCTTATCACGCTCAAGTAACTCACCCTGAGGAGTTCCCCCACCAGCTCCCGATCCCATCGCATTCGAATTCTCTCCACCACCACCTGGGCCTGTTGGAGTGGACTCGCCCGAAGGAGCGCCTTCCGCGTTATTACCAGACATTTCGCTTCCACTAGAACTGGGTCGGCCACCTTCGCCGTTCTGACCTTCGCCATTTTGCCCCTCGCCATCCTGCCCCTCGCCATTCTGACCCTCGCCGTTCTGACCTTCGCCGTTCTGACCCTCGCCGTTCTGACCCTCGCCGTTCTGACCCTCGCCGTTCTGACCCTCGCCGTTCTGACCCTCGCCGTTCTGACCTTC
>JAPOIJ010000139.1 GCA_029979005.1 Planctomycetota bacterium
CGCCGACAAAGCGATCGAACGCGGCCTCCAATTTCTCCTTAAGTCACAAAATAAAAATGGATCGTGGACTGGCGAAAATGGAGCCACGGACATTGGTGGTACATCGCTCGCACTGATGGCATTTATGGTAAAGGGGCATTTCCCGGGGTTCGGCAGACATGGCGCGGCGCTCGATCGAGCCAAAAACTATTTGCTTCAGCGAGCAGAAGATTCGCCCAATGGAGCGATGGGAAGCATGTATGAGCACGGTCTATTTACACTCGCCCTATCTGAACTTTGGGGCATGACAAAAGATGTCGAAGACAACAAGAGGATTCAAGTCGCACTGGAGCATTCTGTTCAGGTAATCCTTCGAGCTCAAAGCCCACTCGGCGGGTGGAGGTATGGTGCCCGTCCCGACGCCGGCCAAGACACATCGGTCACCTCAACCGTGTTCGTCTCTCTCGCGTCCGCCAGACAGGCTGGCATTCTTGTTCCCACAGAAACGATCAATCGCGTCGTCGATTACTATCGCGAACAGGTTTGGAACGAAGCGACCGGCGGATTTGGCTACCAAGGGAAAACAGGAACGACACTCGCTTGTACCGCCGGAGGCGCCTACGCAGCGCAACTCTGCGGCAAACGGGATACAGAATGGGTCGCTGCGGCAATTCGACATCTCGAAAACAATCCCAAGGCCTTCAATCGAAAAGAACTTGGGCACTTTTACTATGCCCATTATTACGCCATCCAGGCCATGGTTCAGGCCGGAGGCGATCACTACGCGAAGTGGTACCCAAAGATCCGCGACTCGCTTATCGAACTGCAACAACCTGACGGGTCATGGAACGATCTGGAAAAAGAGCCACACCCCCACAAAACACCAATGGCAATCATTACCCTTGGCACACCCTATCGATACATCCCGGTATATCAACGATAAATGCCAAAGTGTGACTGCACGAAGAGAGACTCAAAGAGAAACTGAAAAAGGAAATCAATCATGAGATCACGTAAACAGATTAACTTGATTGTCACCGTTTGCATTTGCTGTGCGGGGCTGACCCAGATCGCTCAGGCACAAAAAAACAAATCTGAAATTCAGCTTAACGCACGTGGCAAAGAGCTTTTAGCCCAATATACCGATGCACTCAATACTCTAAATTCCGAAGTCGCCGCGGCGCTCCCGATAATTAATCTCGATAAGAAAAAGGCTTTCCTCGACGCGCGTTCCGAACTGGCAGGCATTAAGCCTCCAACAGAGGAAGAAAATGCGGTTGCGCAAAAGAACTTCGAAAAACAAAAAGAGCAATCGGAAGCCACGGCACTGGAGGAAGCTAGGTCTATTTTAAATGACGTCAATGAATTACTCGCCTCGGATTCACTCGACTCCAAATTGCTCAAGGCAGCGATTATCCGAAATGCCACGCCACAGGGACTCGCTGAATTCGCACAACAAGGACCGACCGAGGAAAAGCTCCTCGAACAGCTTTTCGCCGACCAATCATTAATGAAACAGATGCTAATTGCAGGGGGTGCAAACGGCGGTGAATACGGCGAAGCGATGCAAGTCTACACTGCGATTCTGGCGAAAAGCGAACGTGCTCGCGAGGTTGGCAGTATCTTTCAACGACTCGCTCTCGGCACTGCGATCCATATGCCCTGGTTGCTCGGCAAAGAAACAGGGGGCGTACATAATATCGTCTACCGAACACAAACCACTGTCGATCAGGTGGAGCGTTACCTTCATTACGAGAAAGCTTTCCTTGATGGAGAACTTGATCCGGCTTTTAAGGATATGAACACCTGGGAATGTCGCTTCATCACCGATGACCCGTACAGCAACGAAGATCTGGCATGGACTCGCAAGATGATGCAGACCTATCGGCCAGACCATATCACCAACCCCGACTATAAATGGAGGTACGTCAGAATCGTAAAAAGTGACGTTCCTTATGTCAGCCCGACCACCGATCCATCTCTTGGAACGCCAGCCCAACAACATATTGCTCTTGGTGGTATTTGCGGAAGGCGGGCATTCTACGGACGTCTCGCGACGCGGGCATTCGGAATTCCATCTCGCGCTTCCACACAAACGGGACACGGAGCGATGTGTCACTGGACACCCGATGGCTGGGTTGTTTGCCTGGGAGCCTGGTGGTCAAGCGCTTGGTGTGGCCCTCAGGGTGGACTCGATTTCCTCCTCGATTCTCAAGCTCGAGAGCACACTGATGACTACCTACAAGTCTTACGAGCCCAATGGATAGGAGATTCGCTTGGCGAGCAAGACGTTAGCATCCGGCAATATGGCAGCGGGGGAGGATTCTGGGACGGACTTGCTTTCTATAAAAAACGAGCCATCGTTGAAGACGCTGAGGTCGAAGCGCTCGAACTGGCAGGCGGTATGAAGCTGGGAGAGTCGGATGATCTGCTTGGCGACGAAAAAGGTGAGGAAATTGAAATCCCGGAATCTGACAAAACGATTGTCTTAGGCAATGATGGGACTATTACGATTCCAGCGGCGGCTTGCGATCGCCCCACCAACAGCACCGACAAAGTTGCCTTTATGAAGAGCTGGGATGGTGGCACTCAAATCCATTACAGCCGACTTGGCCAACGTCCAGAATTAATTAGATATTCGGTTGAAGCTCCGTCTGCGGGTACCTACACCCTAGTCGCCGACGTCGCTACCGTCTCGCCCAAACAAGAAATCATTCTTAGGCTGAATCGGCGAACACTGATCGATATCTCACTGCCCTACACCAAAGGAATGTGGGACCAATCAACTCCGGTGACCGTCGATCTCAAAGAAGGCAGGAACACGCTCATGTTCACTTGCCGAGCGCCAAATCGCGGCGTCACTATGAAAGAAATCCAACTGGTTCCCGTGAAGTAACGAAATACAAAATGATAAAAAACCTTTTTCAATATTTCATTTTTTCTTTTCTTATAAGCTTGTCGTTAGTCAGCACGACAACCGCTCAAGATCGCGGCAACTTAATTCCTACAGAAAACATTGATGCATTAAAAAGCAGTCTCGCGGAACAACAAAAGGAAGGAGCTTCTTCTGCTCGCCAGCGTCTTGCTGTTAAACGTTTGATTCGCGATGCCGACAAACTGATGGAAGCCAATCCAACCGCTCCCAACCGTTTTGAAATTCTTGCTATTGTTTTCAAGGCTCAGCAGCGTCTATTTGAAATGGACGACTCCACTCGAAATCGAGAGGCACTTTTAGAGACCTGTAAAGCATTGGTGAAAGCTCCTGACAATTATGCCGACCTTCGTTTTGAAGCCGATATTCTGGTTACGCAAACCGAGTTAGCCCGGAAAGGTGCGGATGCCGAAGCGCGTCTGGCCGCCCTTGCACCGATGATCGATCGGTATCGCGACACTCCAGCCGATGCAAGGATGCTTCGCACAGCCATGCTGATGGCACTTGAAATCGGTGATCCACGAATGATCGAAGACATTCGAGAACAGATGACCGACCGATTTGCGGGCGATCTCGACATGATCAACTTTCAACGAGAAAAACTGGGCGGCCAGGTTTTTGGAGCTCCGTTTTGCGGGACGTTCAAACGAAGCGATGGTCAGACAATCCATCTTCCAGCGGATTTTCTTGGGCAAACCACCGTTCTCTATTTCTGGACCAAAGAGGCCCACGGTAAAAAAGACTTTGACGACCTCGTCGCCCATTGCAAAGCACATAAAGCAGACATGGAAGGTCGCATCAGGATCATCAGCTTCAACGTCGATCAACTCCCCGACGCAGGCGAAAAAATCCTGAGGGACAACGGCGTCAACTGGCCGGCCTTGCATCTTCCCGAGGGTCGTGAAAACCCGATGTACAAAACTTTCGCGCGGAAAGACACCGCAATGGTCACCCTCACACCAACCGGTTACGCTGCCTTGGTAATGGCAGGGTCGACACGAAAAAAAGTTGGAGACGACGGCACGCGCGACCACGAACGATGGTTCCAATCTTCTTTGGCAAGGGATTGGAGTCGAGAACGCTACGTTAATCAACTCTCTTCTCTTTTCGCAGGCGACTTTTTTATTGTAGATACCGAAACAGAGTTCAATCCATCGCTTCCTCCTGAGCTGAAGTCGATTTCGAAACCACTCAAACGTACCGGCGCCTCGGTTCCCGAAAAGAAACTCAGGGCGATCCAAGACTGTTTCCTTAAATCCCCCCTCCGCTATCGAGCCACCTTTCAAGAGACTCAATCTGCTTATCAAAAAGCAAGCACGCTATGCAGGAAAGCGATTGCCGATCACCCCAATGCTCCCGATCTTTGGATTGTGCGAAATCGCCTGATCATTGCCCAACTTGGCCTTTGGAAATTGACCGCCGACCATTCGTACTACCTCAAAGCGATTGAAGAATCCAAAGCGGCACTCGATTCCAATATGCCCAAGGGAGCAGATCTCATTGCCCGATTCTGCCTGGCTAAAGAATCCCTCCGCGACGCTCAAGTAGAACCACAGACGATCATTCGCGATTATGTCAAAGACCTGGGTGGAAAAAATGCTCCCGGCCTCGCCCTCGCCGCGGCTTCACTATTGTCTCTCGATGTAGCCGATCCGGATCTTCATGAGGAATATCGCGAAACCATTCTCACCGAGCATATCGATGACCCTATGATGTGGACCTATGCAGCGTTCCTACTGGACCGCTATCACCGCTACTGGATTTTTCGTGTGCCATTTGTCGCAGGCTGGTCTTACGGACGGAGACAACAGTGGATTCTTGGGCAAGGACATCCCGATCAATTCAAGAGGCGCTTCAATGCAGAATTAAAAACACTTGAGGGAAAACCATTTCGAATCCCCCAGGACTGCAAAGGAAAGTGGACAATTGTTCTGTTCACCCACAGTTGGGTAGAAAATGAAAAATCACCTTTGCCAAGTGCAGTCACCCGATACTTAAATCCTTACATTGACAAAAGAGCGCTCAAAGACACACAAGTGATGGTGGCCGTTTTGGACGAGAAGACTGGCCCTGTCGAGAAATATCTCGAGGAAAATCCACTCGGCTGCCAGACACTCGTCGTTCCGGGAGGACTTGAAAACCCAATCGTCCAGCAGCTCGGCATTCTCGACGAAGACGAGCAACCAAATGCCTTGGTCCTGCGCCCTGACGGTAGCGTCGCACTAACGATTTCCGGCTTAACCATGAGTCGAACACGCTCGCAACTCATCCCGAATTTGATTGACCGACAAGACGAAGAATCGGTTGTCGCTCTTCTGGACAGTGGCAAAATCGATCAGGCGAAAGAACTCATCCTAAAAATCGCCCCACCATTCGATCCAGAAGCCGTCGACGAACGAGGACGGAAGCTCCGAAAACCGGTTTACAATTACGTCCATATTCGCGCCCGTGCGAAGACGTACGTTGCACTTGAGAACTGGGATGCCGCGTTGGCAGATGCCGAAGAGGTCGCTAACTTCCTAACCTCCAAAGGTGGGTGGATGAGTATGCGGCCGGTTGAATTGGATGAAGCTGAACAACTCGTTGAAATGATTCGGGCGAAACAAGAGGAATCAAAGGAATAGCCTTCCAAAATCTTTGATTGCAAATTTGATAATTCCAACGGTCTTCCGATAATTCCTCCCGTGAAACAAGCAATGTCTGCAATGAAAATCATCACCGCGATTGCAATCTTATATTTTGCCTCGGTGGCGTATGCTGACGAGCCAAAGGTTTCAGAGGGTAAACACCTGTTTATTCTCTCGGGACAGTCAAACATGGTCGGAATGAACCCGGAAGCATCGTTCACCCCAACGGTATCGAAGGCCTTTGGGAACGAGAACGTAATTATCGTCAAAGACGCGGCAAGCGGTCAGTCGATTCGCAGTTGGTGCAAATCCAATCACGAATTTCCTCCTCCGACCACCGGCCGCATCCCCAAAGTCAGAGGCGAACTTTACGATCGACTCATCAAAAAAGTAACGACGGCGATCGAAGGGCAACCGCTTCAAACTGTCACGCTCGTTTGGATGCAGGGGGAATCTGATTTAAACAACACCGCCTATGATTCCTACCTGACGGAATTACGAACTCAGCTAAAATCGGATCTCAAAGTGAAAGAGATCCACATGGTAATTGGTAGAATCAGTGACAGTGGACTCGATGTACAAAAACGCCTGGAAGGACGATTGAACATTCGTCGAATTCAAAAAGAGTATGCCGAATCTAAACCTCAAACAGAGTGGGTTGATACGGACGATCTCAACGATCGAATCGTTGATGGAAAAACAATCAATGATTTACATTATCATCAGGAAGGCTACCGCATCCTCGGCGAGCGTTTCGCCAAGAAATCAATCCATTTGATTCAACAACGTTCGAAATAATCGTTCGAAAAAACTTCGCCCCGCCCTGTTTCGTGATCGCGATCAATGGCTTACTCGCCTCGATAGATATCGCTGTACAGCAGAAACAGTCCTCCCAAAGAAACTGGCATCAATAGAATTGCTGGGATGTAACATGCCAGCGCTGTCAACACCAGAAGGAAATAGTTCACGAGCATATACCAAACGATACCGCCAAAATTTAATTTCGCACCCGCCCAGCTCTGCTTAATCGCTTCCGTTCCGGTGAGCTTTCGATCGGCAATTAACTGAAACGCAAAAACAAACGGAAGGTTAATCAAAACACTAATTACCATGAGTGCTACAAAACAGAAAATGTACGCAAGGATTCCGACAAGAATTCCTAAACCTGTCGCGGCTTCTCCGTCCATCGTCCCGGCAATGATGGCCATGATCGCTAAAGCCAACACCAAGAAGAGACCTGCTGTCACCATTGACGCAACAATAGAAAATCCGACCATGATCAAATAGGCAATCAGTCCGTCGCCAAATTGATCAAATCCCTTAAACAGCGTTCCAAATTCTACCTGCCGTCCCGCTTGGCGGTGCAAAAAGCACAAGTAGATCCCGATCAACATTGGCCCCATCACCAGTCCGAAGGGAACCATTGAGCCAATCAGAACGCCAACTAATGAGATGCCAAGAAACAGACCGTATTGATTACCAATCAACTCTTTCGAGCGACTCAATAGTTCCATTGGCCGGATAGTAACCTTACGAATTGGTCCATTTTTTGCGCTGTGCTTTGGCCCTAACATTTGGGTAGGCATTTTCCCTTGAGGCGTGTAGGGATTGTTGAATTGGTTGTCAATGTTCATGAAAACCTCTCAGCCATTAAATTGGGGCCATGATCGAAAACTGATAATCGTCCAGTCTATCAGTTTATTTAGCCAAGGCATCTAGTTCATTTAATTTAAATCGGACGCTTAAGATATAGGGCTGCTGCCCCTGCGACCAATGTCCGTAGGTTGTTACGACGAATGTGTCATCCGGCAAGACTTCGACGCCAGGATAAGTCGTATCGTACCCTTTTTTATTATCTTTCAGCCGGACAGAGTATTGTCCATCACGACCATTTTCGAGATCTTCCCACGTCCCAACCCAACCGACCCAGTCACCTTCAAATGGCCGGGCCTTTCGCTTATCCGTCGGGGAGTTACAGCGAAAACTGATAAACAGACGGCCGTCTGCCCCGTACTTACCGGTATGCCGGTCACCTGTCAGTGCTAAAGGAAGCTCTCGCGGTTCAGACCAAGTCTTCCCTTCATCCTCGGAAAAAATGATATGGGAATTTTTGCGGCGCGCATTCTCGCGAAGGAGCACCGCTAACTTCTTGCCATCGGGTGAGCGAATACAACCCGGTTCGCAAAGATGAACATCCGAAGAACGATATACGGATTCGGGAAAGGACCAGGTCAGGCCACCGTCAGTCGAAAAGGTTTTATAAAGATCAAACGTCCGCGTCTTATTTTTTGCTGGCGTCTTCGCAATGAATCTTCCATCGTCGTGAAACATCGCCATGTAGTGCCCCGGGCCTGTGCCAAGTTTCTCCACAAAACCCATGACCACGATCCCGCCCCAATCGCCAACAGGCTTAAGGTCTCCCCAGCTTTTTCCATCGTCTTCAGAAACCGCCAGTTTAGCGGGATACAAACCAGACCACATGATGATCCGTTTCTTTCCATCAGCATCCACGACCCGGTGGAGCGTCGGAACCTCCTTCGATGTTGACCAATTCGCAGGGGTCGGTAGCCGGTCACTCCACGTTAGCCCCCCATCATCACTCCGCTTGTAGACAATAGAACCTCGTCCGTGACCTTTGGGGTAAACGCAAAGCATCGTCTTGCCATCTTCCAGAAGGCAAGTCGTTGGATGCCCAAGATATTGCCCCGCCTCGTGATCCACAACTACCTGACGATAAGCTTGATCATCGAGATCAATTAGCTTTGGGGAACTGCTACCTGATTCCTGGGCGATAGCCACAGAACTGAGAAGAAAAAACAAGAGAAAGGCGATACGCATCAAAGCTCCCAAAGTCAGCAGATGGATTTGTTAAATCTAGACAACTTCATTAACAACACGGTTATAGCTGATGTTGATTTCAGTGTCTAAAATTGGAGGTTGAATGCCCAAACACAGTAAGCATACAAACACACGATTAAGCATTTTTAATGGCATCAAGACACTGTTGCTATTTTCATCATCTCGTAAACGTGTTTGTTGAAATTAAATGTTTCTTTAAAGTATACCGTATCCTCATATAGCGCTTCAGCAAGCGCTATAGCGACAGCGGGCGACCGAGACATACCTGCCAGACAATGGCAAACAATGGTGCCAACATTTGATTCGTGTCCTTGAACGAAATTCCAGATCTCATTTGCCTGTTCTTCGGTCATTGGGGATCGGCCAAAAGAGTAGTCCGGATCGGTATCATCGAAATGCAAATAGATGGCATCAACAAAGCCCGCGCCTTTAATCAACTTGGCGGGCTGTGCATCAGTATCAGAAATCGAAATTACGATATACGGAGTACGAACAATGATTCCTTCTTCAATTTCATCTCGACTGGTTACTATAAATTCCATAAACAATTTCATCCGAGTTAGGTCTGGGCTTAACTTGCATATTGTTCCAAAAGGAAGAAACTGCAAACTACTTTTATTGCAATAGCACGACTTGGGATCTAAAGACAAAAGCTGAATTTCAAGTCTACAAGGTCATCTTGAATGCAGTCGCTTTACCTTTTATTTATTCAATATTTCGCTTGCCAGGCTAGTCGTGCAACTGAATTAGCCGCCACGTTTTCCAGCACCGAATCCAGAATCCCAAATACATACCATTCTTGACTCTCACTGACTAATGCGATTTTTGCCACTATCAACCGTTCAAGGTCATCCACGCGTTGCCCCTTCCAAATCGTATCAGCAAGTCCAACAAGAAGATCCTCTAAGGGCAATTCCTCACTGGCCCATGCACCGTGAGTCCGACAAAACCGCGCCAGTTCTGCTGAAACACCGACTGACTCAAGTAATGCCGCTCCATCAATTTCGTGCCTGTTACCAGGAGCGTAAAGCTCATTTTGATGCTGACACTTTCCTAGATCATGAATCGCTGCGCCGATCAAAACTTCGCATTGATCAAAAGTAAGCTGAGGGAAACTCTTTTTTAAAAGGTCAGTCAACTGAACCGCAGCATCGTGCACGACATGAAGATGTGCAACGAGACGGGGCGGAGCGTCTAGTTTTTGGCAAAGATCAATTGCAATTTCAGGTAATGGCTGCGGTTCGTGTGACACCAAACTGTTGAGCCTCCGACAAAGATCGTTTAAAGAAAACACGCGTGAAGATCAAATTGGGCTATCCGATTGCTTTTCTTCAATAGCCGAACACTTACTCATTAATTTGGTATTCGTTTGATTCGTCCATCTTTTCTAAACATTCAAAAAGACATTTAGCTTCTTATTGTAGTCTAAGCAGAATAAGACAATTCAAAATCCAGCCTAAAGGCGATACCATACCGTTGCCTTAAAATGGGACAGCTTCATAAACTGGATCCACCTTGTATTGCGGGCTGGCTTTGGACCTCTCAATGGCGCTGCCAAAGCCCTTCCCCCATTGGCCAAGAACACGCGCCCCCCATTTACATGTAGCATTTACCTCATTCATAGGTCCGCGCGATTGCTTGACTCGACCAAACTCATCAACCTGAACAGTCGCATGCTCTCGATTCCTCAAAACGTGAAAGAAATATGATTTTCCTGACATCGCATCGGGAACGAGCGTACCGACACAATGTCCCATTTGGACTCCTTCAACTAACAGCTCATCCGCCGAGTTTAGAAATCGGATTTCTTTTTGTTGTGGCAGAGCAATTGGCGGAAGTGCCACCTGCCGTAATTCATCAGAACTCTGCATGATTTTCTTTACCTGCCCCTCAACTCGATCCCTAAAAAAACGAACTGTTTTTTTTGCCAAGCCAACGATATTGCCTCGATGAACTTCCGGATATTCAGCGAGTTGAGAAATAAAAATATCGATATGCCGTAACCGGCGCGTCTGTAACTTAACACCACTAGCGCGACTCATGATCTTCATCGCCTTCTTAATAGAACCCTCCGTTGCAAAGTGAAAAACCTTTTCATTTGTCTGTTTATGGTCGAATGCAAGAAGAGCAAGAATAAGTTCCAGCCGCTTATAAAATGTGCGACGAAGTCTCATTCTCGGTAAATTAACCAAAAGGCTTCCCGGAACCCCGCCGGGAAGATTCGTTAACGTGCGACGTAAAACAGGATAGGCTTTGCCAGAAGCAAATAGATCTGGCCAGGATTTCAGAAGCCCGAGAGACAGGCCTCTACTATCAAACTCATTAAAACTAAATTGTTCTAAACATGGCTCGCAATTCAGGCAGCCAGACGAGTTTAGCTTTAATGCTTGACGGTGAAGCGGGACGACCTCGCGGACCGCGATAGCTGCCGCTCGAAACCGAATAACATCCTGAACTAGGTATTGCTCCTCATAGAATCGCTTATCAAACGAAATGGGAGCCGCTCCAAAAGTCGCAGAAAAAATACGCTTCTGTACTGCAAGAATTGTTTTATCGGTTGAATCAAGTAACCGTTGCCACTGCTGGTGAACCCGTCGCCCGATTGCTCGACGCGTTTTTGCGACGGCCCATGATTTTATGCCCGGCCAAGGTTTCGAACCATTGTCCGGCGGCGACCAATCCTGCATCAACCCCCAGGCGATGTGTTTAAGTAAATCCTGAAACTGAACCAGTCCAACCCTGTCCGGATGGTCCACCCCACTCCAAACTAGAAAATGGGTTTCGCAATGCTCGACAAATACCTGATTCCGGTCCAATGAATCAATTAAAAAGCCGTTTCGCAATTCGATGAAGTGATATTTGGACCGATTAGTTGGAAATGCAAAAAGCTGACCCTGAAACAAGTTTTGGTTGATCAAGTGTAAAACGGACTCCTGATTAGAAATGTTTTGGCGGAGAAAATAAAATTTAACAAAGAGCTGTGATACGTCTGGTCACTCGAACCATCGCTAAGAACGTTTAATTTTCGCACCTAGAATTGTTGCATTCGCTCCATACATCGCCTTCACTTGCTGCTGAGCCTGACCTGCACTATTAGCAGCAACCTGGACATAGCTAATCACACCGTTAATTCGAATCTTCACTTCGTAGTTCATCACATCTCCCAAGAAAATTTCTGAGTCTGCATCTGGTACAGACACGACATTTATAAGCGAGTTAACAACTTCGTTTAAAAAACCCCTCACTTCGTGATTCATTACGTCTCCCAAATCCATTACTTTTCATTCCCCCAGCTTCAAAAACCTGGAGCTGCTACAGCATTAACCTAAATTAGGAAACGGTTCTGCAATTTCACTCGCCCCCTAACAACCAAAAAGTCCAAAATTCACTGTAGCTTTTGTAACCAAGGACATAAAAATGCTTTGGAACATACTAATGATCACAATTCGATGAGCTTGTTACCACTTGAATAAATCTAAGCACGCGGCAGGATGCTTTGCAAAATCCATTAAAGATATTTTTCGCTGATATAACCGGTAACATAAACTACACTCAAGTTTTTTTCCGGCAGACGCACCCTTCCCCACCTTGGACGACTCCGCAACAAACGAAAGTAAAGGTTATCTTTGAAGTTTTCTGAATTTGCGCGGCCTCAAACTTCGCAGTTTTACCTATAGGAAAAGCAGATAATTCCAGCACGAAACGAATTGCAAAATTCTGCCGTTTATTTGAAATCTCACAAAACGCCAAAATTTCAGGGGTTTCGCTACATTTTCCTCAACAGAAATATTTCATTCTCAAGCCAAATGGCATTGGTATTATTTAATTTCCATCCAAAGTAATTAATGAAGACCCTGGGATTAATAAAAAATATTTTTTGAATTTTCAATCCATTTAGCGAATCTTGGAGGAAAAGATCGATTCAAGCTAGTGCTTACTAAAGGCATCGAAGATGCAGGATGGATTTTTGAGTTTTTTGAAAACTGGGACAAAAATGACAATCTTCTGAAAACTTTGAAATGGTAAATAATTAGAAAAGATAAGTCATGAAAGAATTTAGAGACTACATACAACAGACGACGAATGAAGGCGCACTTAGTCACGAAGGACTCTATTGGATTGATCCTGAAGGAAAGTCTTTCTTAGTTAACAAGAGTAGTTTGGAAAGTGACACCAAATTATCTCATGAAGACTGGGCAAATAAAAACGGTTATGACCTGGAAGAAATGTTTGATGCTGGCTGGATTCGTGTGCAAGCCATTTCACCAAGCTACTTGATGATTGATCATAAGAAAGCAACCCTTGACAGACACCAGTCTGATAGCTTGTACCCATTTTTTAGGGAACAATATCACAGGATGATTTTAGAGAGAGCGAATGATAAGCTTTTTGATTTAAATAAATCACCTAACTATCTTTCTAATGAAGATAAAGAACAGGGTTTTGATTTCATTAGAGGAAAAATAGTTAGCCCGAAAAGATACTAAAATGCAGTGAATACGGATGGAATCCAGTCACCATCCGTAAAAATACTCGTTTGATTAACGAACGCATCAAGGGAAAAGTTACTCATCAATGCGTTTGGCAATTGATCGCTCGATCGACGCCGCAACCTGACCGGCCAGCTTTCCGCTTCCCTCTGCCGTGAAATGCACATCACCCGGGCCGCGAAAATAGGAAGCAGGAAATGTACCGCTCAGTTCACGCAGATCATTAATTTCAATGCCATGCTTTTTC
>JAPOIJ010000204.1 GCA_029979005.1 Planctomycetota bacterium
GCCTTGATTGCGCGGGAGTTAATCTCATAGGCTCGCTGAGCGGCAACTAATGACTCAATTTCTGAGACAACCTCAACGTTCGAAGCCTCCAGACTTCCTTGTCGAATACAACCACAGCCAATATCAACTGGAGTCCCGGCGATTTCTGGACCGGATGCTTCGGTTGCGAAAAACATGCTTCCACCGTTCTGACGTAAACCAGTCGGATTCGCAAAACGATAGAGTTCAATTTGACCGACGACAGACGTCTGATCGCCTTCTCTTACGCTAACTTCACCGCTTTGGGAAATTGATATTTCCTCTGCTGTTTCTGGAATCGTAATCGCCGGTTCGAGTTGTAATCCTGCGGAATTGACCAATAAGCCATCCCTATTACGTGTGAATGAGCCATCACGCGTATAGCCAATTAAGTTTCCACTCACATTTTGCACCTTAAAGAAACCATCACCCTCTATTGCCATATGGGTATCGATGCCATCTTCAATCGGGGCTCCCTGCGTAAATACATTGGTTGTTCCCGCAGCCCGAACACCATTACCGATTTGCAAACCGATTGGCGCCAGTTGGCCGTCACCAATCGGGGCACCCGGTGCTTTAGAAACATCGTAGAGCAAGTCAGAAAACTCTAAATGACTCTTCTTAAAACCAGTGGTATTAACGTTGGCAAGATTGTTAGCCGTATTATCGATCAACAATTCCTGAGCTCGCATGCCAGTTGCACTGGTAAAAAACGCTTTCAGCATAACTCAACCCTTACTATCTATGAGTTTGTTTTCGTTGTTATGAATTAATGTTCTCTTTGACTGAATCCGAAATTGCGCGAATCGCACGTTGAGCCGATTCGACTCCCCGCGATCCAACAATTAGACTAATCAGCTCGGTCACTGGGTGAGCATTGGAAAGTTCTCGGAACCCTTGTAAGACGCTCACATCTTCAGCAGGTGCCAGCGTCGCATTGCCAAGCTTGAAATAGATTTGACTGTTAAAATCAAGTTCACCACCGCCAGTATTCAGCAATTGGTTATCATCAAACTGAACTACATTTAACTGACCAATAACGATTCCCCCTTCGGCAATCGTTCCGCCTGCAGAAATCGTTCCACTCGGATCAATATTAATATTTGAGTCTGAGACATCCGGCGGAATTACAATGGGCTGGTTCCCTTGGCCCAATAGCGGCAAACCGTCTCCGTTGACCAATTGGCCTTGTGGATTTCGGAACAATACACCGTTGCGAGAATACAACTCGGCTTCAGCCCCCTGATAAACAAAGAACCCATCACCAGCAATTGACACATCCAATGTTCGCTCAGTTAATTTTTTCGGCCCTGCTTCAAAATCAGTCGACACCGAACGAATGCCCGATCCGGGATAAGAACCCAACACACCATCGACTTCACCTACGTGCTCCTCGAACGTAAGAAACTGTCGCCGATAGCCCGGAGTGTTCAAGTGCGCTAAATTTGATGAGACAACCTCCTGCTGGCGGCTGTAATTCTCGAGAGCTGTCGCTCCACTATAAATTCCATTAAACATGATCTACCCGTTTCCAATTGGTCAGCGACGCACCTAATGCAATCGAGAGGCCAATTGAAACCGAAATGAGAATTTAAGCGCAGATAATTCCAAAATCGCTTAGATCAAAGGAAATTGCCCGCTAGCACTTTCCACTTAAACGATTTGGCAAACCTTAACGATGGAAAGGATTTCCAAGATGAGGAAAACTTTGCCAATACGAGAAGAATCAATCGAAACAGTCACCCCAGCTTAAAACTTAGCCGGCAAAATCGGCATATTCTCACTAATTGCGGGAATCCGCAAAATATACCGGCGTGTACATTTCAGATACATATATTTACGTACTTCGTCGATCATCACTAGTGGTTAGGTTTACTTTAACGGTTACGTTGAATGCGAAACCAGAATTGCACAAACCAGATTTGGGCACTCACTAACCACTCCTTTTCTTTTGATTGCGAGCATCCCTAGAAGCATGTCAGAACAAGATTCACAAGACGCGAATGCAGAAAGCCCCAAGAGTAGTCGGCGCGGGCTAATTTTGATTTTAGGTGTCTCCGTTATTGCGGTCGCAGGCGGGGCAGCTACGCCGTTCATTACCAAATTCAATTTCAACTACTCGCCCAAAACATCAGTCTCCGCCGCCGAGAGTGGAGCCAATGAAGAAGTCGACTACATCGACTTTCCCGAGATCACCGTGAATCTCAATGAAGCGCGCCATGCAAGGTTTTTGAGAATCCATTTCTCACTGCAGGTGCCAGCTTCTCAGAAATATAAAATCGAACAGGATGTCATCAAGAAAGCGCCGAAGTTCAACAATTACATTCAGGTTTATTTGTCGGACAAGACACTGGAAGAACTCTCTGGCAGCTTTGGTAGAAACCGGGTTAGTCGAGAACTGCGAGACTATTTTAACGAAGTGCTATTTGAGGACGGTATCGAACGCGTCCAAGATGTTTTATTTAATGATTTTCAAGTGCAATGAGCCAGGCTCCCCTCGAACGTTATGATTTCGCAGCATCCGAACGCGTCAAACGACCGTTACGGCAGCAACTGGATATATGGAGTGAAAAGGCCAGCGAGATATTTATCCAACAGTGGCAGACGGTCTCGGAATCGGAAATAAAAGTTTCTGCCAAAACGATCGACGCCCATTCTTTTGTAGATATCCAGGAATCATGGGAGAACCCCTGCTCTGGGGCTGAAATTGGATTCCGACAAAATTCAGTCCGAGGTCAATTGATCATCGAGAACCAACAGTTAAGGGTTCTCTTGATGGACATCCTCAAGGGAGACGATACGGAAGATGGCCATCGAGATTTGACACCGATCGAATCGTCATTGGCATCGCTAATTTTTGAATTAATTGCTGTCAGCTTTAGCGAAGGTTGGCAGGAGCAAGAGCCACTTGAGTTTGACTTAAAAGAATTCGATTCAGCACCAGAAAGAAATCGACTTTTCGCAGCCGATAAGAAAGTTTTGATTTGCGGCCTCGAAATTGAGCTGAACGGCCGCAGCGCCGTTATGCACCTTCTCGTTGCCTGCAATGAAATGGCTGCGCTTTTTGGAATCGATCCGATGGCTACTCCGGAAAGAAAGACGGGACAACGAATCTCGCCCAATATGATTTCAAAAATTAACATCAAATTAGATGCTGAACTCGGATTCGCCAGACTGGATATGACCGACTTGGTTGGCCTCTCTGCTGGCGACATCATTATTCTCGAACAATCGGTACGGGAACCGGTTGCTGTTCGAGTCAACGGCGAGGTTTTATTCCACGCTTGGCCAGGTAAGCAGCTTAACCAGCAAGTCCTCAAAATTGATTCGATGGTGGAGTAAAACATGAGTCTTGATACCGAAAACCAGCAACCCGTTGAGGGCGTCACCCCTCCGGTCGACACCAGCGATACAGGAGCCCAACCCGTTGACACCGCGGTAGAGGCCAATGAAACTCCGACCACGGAATCGTCACCGGATATTAGCGTCCCCGAATATCAGGAATTTTCAGACACCTCCAGCAGTAACCGTGCTGAAGATTTAGCACGTCTGCAAAATATCCAGATAACTGTTTCCGCGGAACTAGGCCGGGCAACCATTCCGATCCAGGAGTTAATGCAACTCGGTGAAGGCACCGTGTTGGAACTCAATCGGGAAATTGACAGCCCCGTCGAACTCATGGCACAAGGCGTCAAGTTAGCATCCGGCGAAGTCGTTGTGGTAGATGGATGTTTTGCGATTCGCATCACCGAAGTGGAAGCTCAAAACTGAGGCTGGCGCTGACGCCAAGAAATCTATGATCTCAAAAATCTCAATCATCGCACCGACGCTCCTCTTGATTTGCGTGACGCTTGCGAATGCACAGAACCAAACGCATGAGCTAACCCCTCCACTACGGATGGACACTCAGGGGTTTAATTCGTCATTACGCCCAATACCGGTCCCTGAACAGCCGATGACTGACCCACACGTCACCGGCGCATCGCATCTTGAACCGCTGAACACCAACATGGATCCTGTCTTCGGCGCACTTGATAAGCTGAGTGAACGAATGGCGAACCAAAATCCAACCGCTTCAGTAACTGGCTCGGAGGGCGACTTAGCTTTAAAGACGAACGACGCCCTAGTGACAACACCAAGCCCAATTGAACCTTTGACTGACGCACCGACTTCTGAGGTTCGATCTGCGAATTTCACAGCCGTCGTCAAAGACTTAGCCTATAACACGATGATCGTTCTTGCGTTTGGTGTCGGATTTATTTTCGTTGCCAAAATCTGGTTCACCAAAAAACCACCAGTGCAAACACCTGAGGCCAGCGTCAATTTTGATGTTCTTAGTTCGCTGAAAATTGCGCCTAAATGCAACCTGATGCTGATTCAAATTGGACAGGACCGACTCGTCGTCGCTACCGATTCCCTTGGCGTCAAATCTGTAGTTCGACTAACCGATTCGTTTAGCAGCCAGCTCGATGCCTATGACACCGAACCGGATGAGCAGGACATCGACGTCCCGGCGCCCAAATTATACAAAAATGACAGTTCCGCTGCCCCAACTTACTCACTTGCTTCGATTGGAAAACCTAAGCCAAGCCAGAGACAACTTCCGCCACGACGGGCGAAGTCAGAAAAAGAAATACAAAAGGACATGGAAGCCGCATTGAAAAAATTCGGTTTGACTGACCTGATGTAAACGGTCACTTCATTGCAAGAGACCGGTCGGCAAGGAGGCTGACAATGGACATCCAAATATTACTCGCTCAAGTTGAAGCCACCGATGCGTTCGGTGAGTTGGCGCCCCCGATGCAAATTGCGATTTTGCTCGGCGCGTTGAGCTTTGCGACAGCAGCCTTAGTCAGCTTAACCGCATTCACACGGATCATTATCGTACTCTCGTTTGTCAGACGGGCACTTTCCACAACGGAAATACCACCGAACCAGGTCATGCTCGGACTTTCATTCTTTCTGACACTGTTTGTCATGGCCCCCACACTCGAGGCAATTAATACCCGGGGGGTTCAGCCGTATTTGGCAGCCCAGCAGTCGGAAGGAACGACCCCCGAGTTTGGCGTCACAGAACTTGTGACAGTTTCCACCGAGGAAATTAGACGCTTCATGACAGTGCATACGCGTGGTAACGATTTGCAACTATTCGTTGATCTCGCCAATCTACCCGAGACAAGCATCGCAGATGAAACACCCCTGAAAGTGCTGATACCAGCATTCATCATCAGCGAATTGAAAACCGCGTTCATTATGGGCTTTTGTATTTATATCCCCTTTTTATTAATCGATTTGGTCATTTCCACCATTCTGATGTCTTTGGGAATGATGATGATGCCGCCGGTCATTGTTTCAACTCCCTGCAAGCTGCTGTTGTTTGTCTTAGTAGACGGTTGGCAACTAATCTCCAAGGCACTTGTCAGCAGTTTTGTGATTTGAACCAGTTTTATCGATCAACCTTTGACTCATTCCATCAATTTCCACGTTTAACCGAAAGTCTACCAAGCTCAACTATTTTTGATGGCAAATACAGCAACCAACAAATCGAAAACTAATTTTAGTTTTGCCCAGCAAAGCGAAACGTGGCTCTCCGCTGCATTTCTGTTGACGCTCGCGGTGTTGATTGTGCCGTTACCAGTTTTCTTGTTGGATATGTTCCTGGCAACCAACATTGCCATCGCGGTTCTACTCTTATTGGTCACACTTAACGCCAAGCGTCCTCTCGACGTTTCTGTCTTTCCGTCACTCCTGTTACTGATGACGCTGTACCGTTTGGCATTGAACGTCGCGACGACGCGTTTGATCTTACTCAACGGCGACGCCGGTATGATTGTTGACGCGTTTGGCGGATTAGTCGTCGGAGGCAACCTTGTCGTCGGTGGTGTAGTCTTCCTGATCTTGGTCACCATCCAGTTCATTGTGATCACCAAAGGTGCCACGCGGATCTCGGAAGTGAACGCGCGTTTTACCCTCGATTCCTTGCCGGGTAAACAAATGGCAATTGATGCCGAGCTCAACATCGGCGCAATTGACGAAGCAGAGGCGAAGAAACGTCGGGATGATTTAGCTGCCGAATCCGAATTCTTCGGAGCTATGGATGGTGCCAGTAAGTACGTTCGCGGTGACGCCATTGCCGGCTTGGTCATCATGGCAGTCAATGTTCTTGGTGGCGTCATTCTTGGCATGAGTAGCGGTCAGGGACTCATGGAAGCCGTGCAGGTTTATACGATCTTGACCATTGGTGATGGTCTGGTCTCTCAAATCCCGGCATTATTGATTGCTTCCAGTGCCGGTGTTTTGGTCACAAAATCATCTTCCGACTCGAATTTGGGAGAAGAAATTGGCAGTCAGTTCGTCAAAAGTTACCGTGCCATGTTTACCGGCGCTGTCATCCTCCTGTTCATCGCCTGTGTCCCGGGCCTGCCCAAACTGCCATTCATCGGCATTGCTTTAGCCGTCTTTTTAATGGCTCGCTCCGCCAAAACTAATACAGAAACAGAATCCCAACGAGAGTCGCAAGAGCAAGAAGAGGGACAACAAGAAGGCCCCACTCCCGACGAGCAGAATCTCGACAACTTCCTTCAGAATGATCGCATCGTCATCGAGGTTGGAGTTGGCCTAATCAACCTAGTCGAGCCAAAGATCGGTAAAAGCATCGTCGAGCGGATCTCCACTCTTCGGACTGACCTCGGCGCACAATTTGGATTCTGGATCCCCAAAGTTCGAATCCATGACAACCTGAAAATTAATGTCCTCGAATATCGAATCAAGATCGGTGGCCGGTTAGTTGGAAAAGGCGAGATTCAACCGACCGAATACCTTGCAATCAACCCCGGCAATGTCCATCTGCAAATCGAAGGACGGGATACGACAGACCCCGCGTTTGGTTTGGCTGCCAAATGGGTCACCGAAGCTAACCGGCGCAGTGCTGAGATTGCCGGGTTTACAGTCGTTGATGCGGCAACGGTCCTAACGACTCATTTAGGGGAATGCCTGAAACGGCACGCAGATGAATTGTTGAGCCGTGAAGACATGCAAAAGATGCTAGACAAACTAAAAGAGGTCTCTCCTACGGTGGTTGGGGAAATCAAGCCGGAAGGACTGAGTGCGAGCGTTCTCCATCAGGTA
>JAPOIJ010000156.1 GCA_029979005.1 Planctomycetota bacterium
CATAGTGTTTCTGAAGGTCGCGAATAACCGCGGCCATTCTGGTGGAGGTTTGGCTCACTGGCGACCTCCACCACCACCAAATCCACCTCCACCACTTTCTCTCATTCGTTTCATGGCCTGAATTGAGGTGTCGAGCTCAGATTCACTTAAATAGCTGTCACCGTCGGTGTCGACTCTGTCAAAGAAAAACGTATAGGGTGAGCCGGCTTCGTCTTTGGTTAATTTGCCGTCTCCGTCGGTGTCCTTTTGCTTGATCAATTCGGCTCCACTACTTGGAGCCGTAAATCCACCTGCACCGCCGCCAGCACGGCCACCTGCACCGCCGCCTCGTTTTCCGCTGCCATCGCGTTTCCCTCCAGATTTACCGCCCCCTTTTTTTGCTGCGGCAGCCTTAGCGGCTTTGCCGGCCTTTTGTGAAGCAACTTCAGCTGCGACGGAATCGGGAAGCTCGATTTTTGTTTCCATTTCGAATTCCGGCAATTCCATGAATTCTTTGAAAGCGCCTGGATTCATGACTAACTCGGCCCCGGCATCAACCCCTGACGTAAAGTAAACCATCTGTGAATTATCGCCACCAACTTCAACTTCCAGCGTTTTCCACTGCTCATCCATCTTGGCAAGGCAGAATTGTTTATCTTGAACCGAATAAACACACTGGATCGGAGCAATGAGCACCTCAGGTTCGTACTGAACCTGAATGGTTACCGAGGCATTCATTCCCGGTTTTAAGGCTGGTGGAGGGTCGAGAATCTTGACCATCACGGCGTACTTACGAATGCTGCTGCTCATCCAGCCGCTCGATTCTGCGTACTGATTGACTTTGGTGACAACCCCCTTGAGTGAGGCATTACTACTGTTTAGAGCATCGACTTTGATGGTCGCAGCCATTCCCTCTTCGATCTGGGTAATGCTTTGTTCATTGATGAGCGCCTTGACTTCCATTTTTTCGGGATTGGGGAGTCGGATTAAAACTTGGTTTTGCCGAACGGAGGTTCCCTCTTCCAGTATCCAGTCGTTTCCACCACGAGAAGACTCTTTTGCAAAAACCACTTGCCCGGTCACACCTTCGGGAACTCTGATGTTGCACTTGTCGATCATGTCTTTGATCTCTGCCAGTTTTTCAATCTCTACGGCAAGTGCTTTTTTCTCGCTGTCGAGTTTGACCGTTGCAGCATTGATATCCGCGTCAAGCTTGATCTTTTCTTTCTCAGCGGAGATCTCCGTCAGTACACGAAGTTTTTCTTCCGCTAGTTTCTTGTTGAGCTCACCTTGGGCGACCAGGTTTTTAGCTTCCGTAATGGTGGTCTCTGATTTTGTTAATTGATTCTGTGTTGCATAGCCTTTAGCCATCAGCTTTTTATTATGAAAGTGTAGATCTAGCGCTTCTTGAAGGTCGATGTTTGCGCTGATGATGTCATTCTGGGCTTTGTTTACTTCATTCTCAATTTTCATTTGTTCCTGTTTGAGAGTACCCTCGATATATTCTTTCTTTGTCGCTTTTGCCGTTTCCAGATTTGACTCGGCTTGAATGACTCCGGTTTCGGCATTCGCTAGGGCGATGTTTTGCTGTTCAAGCTCTTTCTCAAACGCGGTCGAATCCAGCTGAACAAGAAAATCTCCCCCTTTAACACGAGTTCCTTCTGGCACGACCGTCAGAACAGACAGTGAACCGTTTCTCGCACGAGCCTCGCAGCGGATTTCTACATTCTCGCTACTTTGCGCTTCACCCTGATCAATGACTTGGGAAACAAATTCTCCCAATTCAACTTGTGATAGGATCGGATCAATTTCTTTTGGTCCTCTGTTTTGGTTGATATAGAAGTAGGCTCCCACCATCACCAGGGTAATTGCAACGAATCCAAAGATGATAAAAGGTGCCGCAGCACCATTCCTCGAAGAGCGGCCGGAATATCGACTGATGTCGGTTTTGGACATTCTCTATTTCCTGAATAAAAAGTGGATCGTCATTCGAACAGACAGGTTTAGATTGATTGCGTCGAAGAAAAGACGCAATCTTAGTCAAACGGCCTGCTCGAACGAAACAAAAAATCTGGCTTTACGACAGCGGTCGGGGAATTATGCACCGGTGAGGTCGAACCGACAATCCGTCAGGCAATTCACTGACTTAAATGCTGGCTGGACTCGAATTTATTTTGAGGATGGTCACGATTCCCTCCTTCTTACAATTTAACCGTCTCATCGGACCTAAGTTCCTGCGATTTTCAGGCTTTTGGCTCCAAAACGATAATTTGGCGAGTGATCAGAGGCTTCCCTGCCTATTCCTATTGGTTGCGCCGGTTTTGCCTTCCAGAATTAGCAATAAGAGGGCGTTTAATTATTCGCTTCGGTGTTGAACCGATTTAACAAACCACCCAGAGATGATTGCTGGCTTTGCCAAACGGGCTCTTCTGAAAGTGTTGCATCTTTCACAGTCGTAGTGGCTGGGGAAGGGTTGTGAACGGCGAACATCTTCAGGTCGACCTGACGGGTTTGGTGTTCAATTTGATCGGCTGGATTGTGATACGCTCTCACGATGACGCTGATACTGTCGTCTTCCTCGGTCGCCGTTATGGGTTGAACCGCTCGGACTGGGACAACTTCGATGGGTGAGCGTTGTTCGGTCAGATTTATCTGACTGGGCTTGGTGGCTTTGTTCGTTGAGAGTTTGCTCCGCGAGAAGGCGTTTTGAGGTTCAAGAGAAATTCCATCCGATTCGTTGAGGGGTTCAACCACGATACCCGTTTTCAACAAATTGGCCGGGTCTAAAATATTAGAGGTTGAGCCAGTTGGGCTTGTTGTGTTTCTTTGGTTTTCGCTTTGCAAAACACTCGAATCTGAGTTGACGGGTTTCTCGACAGACTGCACTAGTTTTTCTAGCGGACTGGGTGCTTTCTCTTCTTTCATCGCGGCCAACAGTTGAGAGACCGTCTTTATCTCTTTTTCAGGTAGAGCCAAGGGTAAGAATCCCGCAGGTTGGCTCGGCTTTTCTATCGATCCAAACTTAGGAATCACAAAGTTTGAGCGAGTCGTTTGCTTCTCACCTTCAGTCGCGGGTTGACTGTCGGGATTAGGATCAACAACGGAGGGGAGTTCGCTTGAATTCAGGGTCGGCGCAACAAACCCCGGTGCAGCCACTCCTTCGCAGAATTGGCAGTCGATTTCAATGCCGAGTGCCTCGGCAGCGCGTTGTCCAATCATGGAATCGATTGGGCCTGGGTCTATCCCGCGGCCATTTTCATCGAGCAGCATCGTGCCCATATCAAAGTCGAGATTGCGTCTCGCAATTTCATAGGAAAGCCAGGATTGCAAAAGACTATCTTGAGCACCAGTTAGACTGTTGATAGCCCGGGTAATATCATTCGCTAGACCAGCTGAGCCCGAACCTCGATTGTTTTGAACGGGAGCATCGAGATTGAGATTATTGATTTCAACCGTTTGGAGACTAGACTTTAAGTTTAGTCGATTAACTTCGAATTGAGTTTTGTTGAGTACGATGGCGCGTTCGATAGCTCGAAGATTTCTTGAGATCGAATCCTCGAATTCGTAGAAGTTACGTTTCGATTGCTGATAATTAATCAACGCACTTCGGTAGCTGTTTCGTTCAGCTAGGCGAACGATGGGAGCGTCGAATCGGAAGCCAGCACGTAAATTTCCGGTGTCGTATCGGAGCTTAAAGGGGTTGCTCGCATCAGGCCGCGTTCTGATGTCGCCATCAAAAACAAGGTCGACTTGCGCTTCTAAACGGTTTGCTACGAATTCGATATTTCGCCAGCTATCGACGAGGCTGGCACGAGCATTCATCCAGTCACGTCGCATGCAGCGAGCAATTTGGGTCTTCTTTCGAATTGATGCTGACATCAACCAACTCAATGGAATTGCCTCGTGCACTTGCCTGGATCAAAATCAACTCGTTGGCAATTTTGTTGATTTCTGACAAGAGCGAAGGGATTTCGTTTTGTAATCTGCTGGCGATAAATGACGCGGTTTCCTCTTTGGTTTGTTGCTTTTCGGCAGCTCGAAATTGTTTTACGCTGTTAATGACCTCAGCGATTTCCTGCTTGATAATTGAGTTTTCACGGTCAAGACGGGTGAGTGTGATTCGAAGGTCATCGGCTTGGATAAGATAATCGGGGCTGAAAATTTTACTAGTTTCCTCGACGGCCGTGTCGATTTGTTTGGTGCGGACGGCTTCTTGAAATTTCTTCAAATACTCGATTCGCCGTGGGGTGGCATCCTCGAGTTTCGCAAGATCTGCTTGGATTTGTTTAAAATCGTCTCCAGCAATTGAATCAATTTGTCGTTGAGCCTCTTCGAGAATTGGAGTTAATTTCTCAACTTGAGTAGCCAAATCAGTCGGCCATTCGAAGTTTCCATTATCTGCAGCATTGGGATCTGATCCGGCTAATGACTCATCAATTTTGTTAAGAAGGTCTCCCGCTGTTTCTCTTAGAATTGTTGTTTCGGTCAACCTTGAATAGATTTGATCGCTGATTAGCTCAAATGGTTCAAGTAGCGAGTCATCGATAACGATATCGAGCGTCGGGGGAAGACCCAGCTCTCGTTTAAAATTATCGACTTGGTTTTGGTATCTTTGTTTTTGCCCGAGCAGACGTGATTGTTGCCCATAGAAGCTTGTTTCCGTTTGTGTCAACTGCGAAGCGTCAATTTGTTCTCTTAGAAAAAGTTCTTCAAAACGTTTTACGACCGCCACTTGCTGAGTGAGGTTAAATTCTTGGTTGCGAATATTCTGCTGTGCTTGGAGTAGACCAATGAACCCACCTGCGTTAGTTGGCGCGCTAGTGATTTGCGGAAATCCACCTAGCCGAGCATTGGCGCCTCTGCCAAGGGCGATGCTGAGATAAAAGTTCCGTCGAAAACGGTCGAACTGACGCACGTTTGCCAGCAGCGTTCGTTCGGATTGGGTGAGAGCTTCCATCACTCGTGCGCGACCGGCCCCGCGAAGCAGTGGTTGAATTAGCGAAAAGTCGAGAATGGTTGTGGCTGTTTGACTGTCGCTCCCGCCAAGATTGAACAGGATCGTATTGGCGAGTCCGACAGCAAAGTTGGTGCCCGTGATGCCAAGTTTGTTGAGGTCCAAGGCGCCCCGTCGATCGAGTGAAGTGTCTCCTCGCGTCAATGTTCCAAAAGAATCAACACCCCAGAGAAGTTGAGAATCAAATCCAAATCGGTCGAGGCTGACGTCGAGTGCAGACAGATAAAGGCTTTCGCGAACCTGTTGGTATTGGGTGGAATGTAAGAGGGCAAGTTCGAATGCAGCATCGAGTGTGAGAACGAGCTGCCCATCTTCGTTGGGCTCCAAATACTTACGCCACTCGGGGTTGGCAACGTAGTTGGTGTCACCATTGGCATTCCAACGAGGATAGCCTTCTTTTCCGTCGACGTAGTGCATCAGTTGGTGCGAGGTTGCGTCGTCCGGCGGAATTGGCGGATGGTCGGCCGAAAATGGATCGAACATCCGCGAAGCAGGATTGATTGCAATTGAGCCGGTGGCTGAGTCCCATCGGGGGTCGACTGCTTTTTCGAGAACCAGTCGTTGCGCTTCCGCGTCCGCCTGTCGCCGGTAATAGCCGCGATGGCAGCCCATGGCCAACAGTAGATTGAGAAAGATGACGCCTAGGAGGATTCGATTGATCTGGGTCATTGTCGCAAAACTTTCCTGTAAAAACGGGCAAACCACACGGGATTTTGGCCTGCCAGCGAACTTACTGAGCAAAACGGATTCAAAATGCAACGGATTTTCGGTTGAGGATGAATATGCCAATTTTTCCGCATTTAGTCATTTTCGGGGATTTGCCGTCTCTGACTTGAGCGTTTGTTCCGTTAATAACGATCAATTGCGTCTCAGGGACTAAACCGAAGAAGAGTGTCCGAAAGCGACGATAGCAAAACTTGACGGGCTATTTTGCCCAATTTATGATGCAATTTGGGCTATTTCTGCGCTCCAACCGCGCTGAAGTCGAGAATGCACCTTATGCTTGAATGGGGCAGCGAACCCGCCCTCAATCGTCAATTAATTTCAACGGCAAGACTGGTTAAAGTAAATGGGCATTAACGATTACGCAATTCTCGCAGCGGATCCCACCATGGCTTGGGGAATAATCGGATTTGGTTTTCTTCTTTTGATCGTTTTTGTGGTGCTTGCTGCCAAGACATGGAACTGGGTAGACATCACGTTTGTCGTTCTGATTTATTGCATCAGTGTTTTCACCGTCATGCAGGCTACCGAGGTGCTTAACAAACGCTACGCAGCGATGGAAAAGGCTGAGTTGGCTGAAAAGGACGCTGAGACGTCGAAAGCTGCTGCGGAAATGCAGATATCTGGTGATAGCAAGTCGTCGACCTATACCAAAGGTTCTCTGCGCTACATCGATGGAGTTTTGTCTCGCGAGATGCTGGGACGGGGACGGGTTTGGTCGGGTGGAACCGTTTCCAAAGAAGGAGCGAATCGAAAGTATACCTTTAAAACTCCACGTGCTGACGGTTACGAACCCCTGACGGACGTCGTCCTTTACGTCTTTGCGGATGGTCAGAACGATGGAGAAAATTATTACATAGGTACGGTTCGCGTCGAGTCGGAAGACAATGCGTCCGTTACATTTTCTGAAGAAGCAATTGTGTCCAATCAATTCGATGCTGCGAATCTAGGCTGGAAACTATTTGAGAAAATGCCACTTGATCGGCGAGATATCTATAAGAACTACATTCTCAGCCAGGCTGAGGAAGAAAACGCCCCGGAATCGATCAAGGGTCTTGCTGCGGCTTTCGAAAACGAGAACGTCGAATTGAATATCAGCGATTATCGCGATTTTTTGAGAGGCGAATTCCAGGTAGCGAAATCTTATTTCAGCGAAGTTGAATTCGAGAAATTGATCGATCGATACGCATTCGACGGTTTGGAGTTGGGTGCAATTCAGGAATGGATTGATGCGAATCCTCAGGGTCGGGGGGACGTTTCATTGCAGCGTTTTTCTCCTGATCCGCAAGAGACATTTATTAAGTATGAATTTAATGCAAATTCCAAAAAGAATGGCGGTTATGTCGTCGACGGAGTCGGTAGTTTAGAAACCGATGGATTGTTCAATCGAAGTGGTTTTGCAATTGAGCAAAGCCTGAAAGCCGGGGACGGTGGTTCGATCAGTTTCAGCAAGGGAGATACGATCCTGGTTGACCTCGATACCGACGAAAAAGGATTGAACGATGGGTTCAATATCAAAGATGAAGAGGATGTTAAAGAACTCGGCAGAGTTTACATTCGGCAAAAACGAAATTATCCATTTGAATTCGCCCAGCTAAAACTCCAAACCAAGCAACTCGACGAATCAAAGCAGCAGTATGAAAAGAACATCGTCACACAAGGGGTGTTGATTGACGAGGCGACTAAGCATGAGCAAGAGCGAGCAAGGATTATTGCTGACAATAATGAGGACAAAGAAAATCTCACTAAGGATTTAAATGTCATCTCCGCTTTAGCTCAGAAGAAGACCGCAGATGTCGCGAGCCTTAAGCAGACGATTAGTTCGCTCGAATCTAAAATCGCGGATACTTATCAAGAACTGCGGAAGCTTGCAGTTGCTTTGTCACGAGAGGCTTTCGCGAAAAAGTAATTTCCAGATCCCGCGCCAATCCCCGGCGATGTGAAGAAACGAACCAGCGTCCTTCGGGACGCTTTTTTTGTAGATATTTTGTGGCTTGGTTGGCATAGTGCGTTTGATCCCTGAGGCGGTATCATGCCTACTGCCAGTAGTTATTAGATTAGTTAGGGGCGTCATAGGATTGTCGGTCAAGCACGAATTTTGCTTGCACCAGTTAAAAGAGTATTAAAGAGTCACCAGAGCGTTGGGTTAACCATGGGTTTTGAGAGCAGAGACTACAACCGAGATTATCAGGAACCGCGTAGCGGTGTGCCTGGATTTCAGTTTGGCCAGCAGTCCGTTGTCACGAGTATCGTTGTTGCCAACGTGATTGTCTGGGTTGTCAGTATGTTCACTCAAGGGCCCGCAGCGGAGGCGGAAGGTGGAATACCGGCTCTTGATAATTGGTTGAGTTTAAGCACGGATCGCTTGTATTTTCTTTGGTCTTACATAACGTACGGGTTTGTGCATGCCCCGATTGGTAGTCGGGAGGGTATTTGGCACATCGCCGGTAACATGATTACGCTTTGGTTTTTAGGGCGGCCGGTAGAGCAGCGCCTGGGCCGAAGCGAATTTACGAAGTTTTATTTTGTTTCCATTCTCGTCTCTGGACTGGGTTGGCTCCTGTTGTATTTGGCGTTTGATTCTGGCGTCGCTTCGTTAATGGGGGCTTCCGGCGCTGTTTCCGCGGTTGTTGTGCTGTTTATTTTTATGTACCCGCGAGAGACCATTTTGCTGATGGGGATCTTGCCAATGCCGGCTTGGGTGCTTGGGGTGTTGCTGCTGGGGGGGAACTTGTTGACCGCTTTGAATCCGGCCAGTGCGATCGCCTGGGAAGCTCACTTTGTAGGCGCGGCGTTTGGATTCCTCTATTTCAAGCTCCATTGGAGTTTTGCCAGATTTCAATGGGACGGATTCTCTCAATTGAAACGTTCGCGGACGAAACTGAAACTGCACGATCCTGATACGGTCGATCAGAAGCTCCAGCTCGATGCCGATAAAATTCTCGCCAAGATAAGTGAACAGGGTGAGGAGAGCCTGACTGGGCGCGAAAGAAAGCTGTTAAAGAAATATAGCGAGCGTTTGCGCAAGAATCGTAATCCCTAGGAATTCGGTAAGCTCTCTTTTTCTTAGCAGGTTACCCGGTTAGCGGACGCGATTGTTTGTGACTATCGACGATCGGTGAACGTGAACGACGGGCAGCATTCCGTTAGCTTTTTTACATCGAAGTTAATTCTTGTCGAAGTTCACCCCTTGTCCAAGTTAATCCCGTTTTTATTGAGGGGATGGACGTTTTGGCTGGACTCATATTCGTACGATCAAACTCGTTCGGTTCGATTTGAAATCCGTTCAATCTGTCCACGAATAGTACTTTCGATTGGTCTCTTCTGGTCTCTTCCATTCTATTTGGTGTTTGATTCTGGTCTTGATTGGTTTTAAACTGAGGGACTACAAGCGAAGAATATGATTCTGGACTTTTATTTGCTTACCCAGTAATCTCCTGCCGAATATTGTCGGTTGGTCGATGCGGTTTAAATGAGTAGAGACCGAGCAAATTATTCGTGCGGACACAGATAGATTTAACCCGAGGTAGAGCCTTGTTTTCGACAACGAGAAAAATGCGATCCGGAGTTCATTGGTTGGTTTCTCTAGCGATTGGTCTGGGGATTTTCTTCGGTTGGGGGGAGTTGATTGGTCACGCACAAGAAGACGAGGCGGCAAAATTAACTCCAGCTCAAATAAAGGCGATCGAGTTTTACAATGTGCAGGTCAAACCTATTCTTGAACAGAATTGTTTTGAGTGTCACGCGAATGACCCCGAGGATCTTGGTGGTTCATTAGCGTTGACTTCCAGAGCATCCATTTTGCGGGGTGGCGATTCAGGCCCCGCTGTTAATGCGGATGATCCGTCGGAGAGTTTGATTCTCAAAGTCATTCATTACCAACTCTACGAGATGCCTCCCAGTGGGAAGTTGTCTGATGAGAAGATCGAGGTGCTTACCCAATGGGTGAGAATGGGATTGCCGTTTGATCCGAAGGATGAGAGAGATCTGACAGCAAATCTGGAGTCTACCGTTCCGCAGGTGAACGCTGAATCAAAGAAGTGGTGGTCGTTTCTTCCGGTGGCTGATCCAGAGGTTCCGGTCGTAAATGATAAGATTTGGCCGAATAACGAAATTGATAACTTTGTTTTAGCTAAATTGGAGGCTGCCAGTCTAACTCCTGCTTCCCCCGCAACTCGGCGGGCCTTGGTGAGACGTGTTTATTACGATCTTCTGGGCTTGCCTCCGACGCCTGCTCAAGTTGAGGCGTTTGCCAACAATGAAGACCCGCAAGCTTATCCTCAGTTGGTAGAGGAATTGTTGGCTTCACCGCATTACGGAGAGAAATGGGGCCGCCATTGGCTTGATCTAGTGCGATATGCGGAAACAAATAGTTTTGAACGGGATGGGGCGAAGCCGTTTGTGTGGCGGTATCGTGACTATGTGATTCGATCGTTTAATGAAGATAAACCTTACGATCAGTTTTTGATCGAACAGCTTGCGGGTGATGAAATTGAAAACCCGACTCAATCGTCGATCGCGGCAACGGGGTACTTTCGGTTGGGTCAGTGGGATGATGAACCGGTCGATCGTTTAAAGGCGAAGTACGATGACCTTGACGATATTGTTGCTACGACGTCGCAGACGATGTTGGGTTTGACGGTCAATTGTGCAAGGTGTCACGACCATAAGATTGATCCAATTCCACAGGCGGATTACTACAAGATGGTTTCGTTTTTCGAAAACATCCGGCACTACGGTGTGAGAGGCCACGATTCTGTTTTGGATGCTTCGGTTCGGATTGTACCCGGCGAAGCGACGGAAGAAATGACGGCCAATTACGAGCGGGAAATGAAGAAAATTGACGAAAAAATCGAGGCGATTGCCGCGCTGGCAAAACCTGATTTTGAGTCAGTTGAGCACGAGGACTTTCAGTTCGAGATGAACAAGCTTCCAATCCTGCAGAAAAGAATTGGTAAGCAGATCACGAAGAAGCAATTTAACGAGTTTCG
>JAPOIJ010000201.1 GCA_029979005.1 Planctomycetota bacterium
CGGTAACCTGAGGATTATCAGTGAGTTGCCTGGCTAAGTTTGCATCCAGTTTCGGATTTTCGAAAAGGCCGAGGTCAAATTTTAGTTTGAGGACGGCACGGACATTGTCATCAATGGTTTCGTTCGAGACCTTTCCCTCGTTGACGAGCTTGACGAGATGTTTGTAGCCAAAGGCAATGGGAAGTTCCATTTGAAGTCCAGCCTTGATTGCCATTTCTGCGGCATTGGCGTTCGACGATCCTATTTTTTGATATTCTCGAACCAATTGAATGCCTTGATAATCACCAACGACGAGCCCTTCAAATCCGATTCGATTTCTCAAGACATCGGTTAGCAACCATGGATTAACGTGGCAAGGTAGACCATCAACCTCGTTAAAAGCCGGCATGACTGCGGCTGGTTTCGCGGTTCTGATAATGTGTTGAAAGGGGTAGACTTCGGTGTCGAGTAAGTTTCGTTTTCCACCTGGATAGGGTGCACGGTTTCGCCCACCTTCCGCTGCTGCATAGCCGGCAAAGTGTTTCAGGGTCGCTGCCGCGTGTGTGGGTGCAATTTTTCCATCGTCTGATCCCTGAAGTCCGCGGACCATGGCCGCACCAAGGCGTGAAACCAGGAATGGATCTTCACCGAGAGTTTCGTCAACACGCCCCCAGCGTAGATCCCGCGTCACGTCGACGATCGGAGAGAGAACGTGGAAGATGCCTCGGGAGCGGGCTTCTCTGCCGGCGTGGTCATAAATCTGCTCGACGAGTTCTTCGTTCCATGAACAACCTAAACTGATAGCTGCGGGAAACGAAGATGCTTCCAGACGCATCAATCCGTGGGCCGCTTCTCCATGTCGCAAAGCTGGGATACCTAAACGGGTATCGTTAAGAAAATAGTCTTGAATAATGTTGTGCTGCTTGATGTCTTCTTCGATTGTAAGATTGACGGGACCAATTTCGCCAATCCCAAGCGGCGCGATATTTGCGTAAAAGTCCTTTGTAAAGATCTTTCCTTCCTGGCGCATTTTTCGTTCATCATGGTTCCACCAACCTTGAAGCTGGGCGACCTTTTCTTCCAGTGTCATCCGGGCGAGAAGGTCTTCGACGCGTTCGCCAGTCGGGATTGCCGGATTCTGAAAAGCATAGCGGTAGGCGACCGGTGCGGCGCCTGCATTCGGAAATCCAATGTGGTCAAAAGGTTTGTCGCTGGCGTTAAGAAAACCTGGTTCGGCCATTTTGCTTAACCAGCGTTGTTTAATGAGGGGGGCAGTCTCCATCCGCGTTTGCCCCCAGTCCGTCCACATTTCCTGGGCGTCCCAATCCGCATTGATGTAAGATACCGCTCGAATTACATCTTTGTTTTGCTCGATGTGCTCGAAGAATTTTTTGAACCACGAGTTCCAGATCTCTTCAGGATCCGTTTTGTCAAAGAAAATTCCCCGCGGAGTTGCTTCGGCGATAAACACCGGTTTCTTAACCCGTCGGGCAAATTCAAGCGCAGGCAGTGCATCTTTATCACCACCCCACCAGGAGTAGCCAACCCAGTCATAGTAATCAGCTCCAGGGTCATATTCTTCGAATTGACCGGGTTTCACACTACTGGATGAAGCAAAGACCGTTGCATAATTGGTAAGTTTCTTTTTTCTTAAGGCGTCGACGATCCGGCGAAACGCTTTCTTGAAATTTTCAGGGTCATAATTGTTCCAGCTGCCGTCAAATTCATAGCCGATACGAATAAGAAATGGATGTTCAGGGTGATCGGCAATGAATTGAACAAATTCTTCAATGAGGTGGTCAAACGAACCATCCGCGACTTTATCTTCGCAATTTCCTTCCATGGCAATTGAGACGTGCATAATGCAGCGATCAAGAAGTGGGGAGTCCAGATATGCTTTCTGGTTCATTGGCCCAGATGCCCACTCGGTTTCTGAATTCAGTCCAGCGACATGACCTTTGGGAAATGTTTTTCCAAAGTCATTGGTCCAGCCTTCTGAAAAATAAACGTAATGTGTAATGCCGGCTGGGACGCCGATGTTATCGACATAGCCATCTCGATAATCAGAAGTTCCTCCAACCGAAGCGTTATCCTGCCCCGCGAAAATCAGAACCTTGCCAGCCTCGGGCGCAAACCGCCCCTGGATCTGGGCGAATCCGATTGAGCAAAAAGCGTAAGAGATACCTAACACAGCGAGGCAAAGCGAAAATTTCTTCATGGTGAGTTCTTGGTAACGGCAAAGTTGGAACATAGATTCACTAAATTTTTGGAGGGTCATTCGGGCGCCATCAGGTTGAAGCAATCCCGAAGACGACTAACGAAGAGGCTTGTATGGCGATAAACCACACTTATTAATCTACTACGCTAGGAGTGGACTGTCGGTTGGAAAAATGCTGGAAAAAGCGGTTAATCTGCATTCGTTCATGTTTTTGAAAGCGGTCGGTTTTAGACAATGGTATTAGCGGTTCAATCCGATATTGTTATGAGGAAAATGACAGTCATTTGGGTCGATCGTATCTGTTGGTAGCGAAGCTGTTTCAGATGTCTGATTTAGTCATTTTGCAAGTCGATGAGCTCTAAAAAATCAAACTCAGCAGGGTGTTTGCCACCGGTAAGATCCTGGCATGCAAGACCGATGAAAGAGCCAGTAAAACCCCAGTGCTTACCATGGTCATCAGAGAGAATAGAGGCGTCGAGAACATCGCCAACCCGAGTATAAGTTCGGTCGTCGTTAGACCAGAAAAACTGCAGGTCGCAAAGATCGATCTCTACTTTGAAAAACAGTTCGTCGCCTGACACAGGTATAGGTTGCTCAGCCAGCGGAAACGATGAGACACCGTCGTCGCAACTGTGAATTTGAAGACAGTTGCCAACTTCTTCGTCGTAGGTCAGATAGAGATAGTGAAATAAGTGATTGTTGTAATAGACCACCAACCCGGCCATTTGTTGAAATGACACGGGTTTAAATCGTAGTTTTGTTTTCGCAAGCGCCTGTTGCGCTGTTAAACGGCGGGCAAGCATTGCCTGTTCAAAACAGGACTCCAGTGATTCGGAGCCTTGGAGAGTCAGTTTTTCAGCTTCGCGTATCACGCGAGTGGACGGTAGCCGTGGGGTCGCATAATGAATCGAATTAAATGGAGCGCGGGCCGGTGTCTTCGGCCAGGGACTGGGTGGCAGATTGGGGGCTTCAACTTCGTTGGCGGGCGAGTTTCCATCGCCGACGAGGTAAAGCCAATCATCGTCCCGCCATTCGACTTGCTGGATTGCGGTTTCACGTCCGAGGTTGCAACGTTTTGTATTGGGCAGAGGGCGGCCACAAAGGTGAGGCATGTACCATTGTCCCGTCTGCGTCTCCACCAGGCTGGCATGTCCCGCTTTTTGAAGGGGCAGGTTGGGTTGTCCATTTGAAGTGAGAATTGGATTGCTTGGATGGACCTCGTACGGTCCGAGTAAATTTCGCGATCGAGCGAGCGTGACCGCGTGCTCGTATTCCGTGCCACCTTCGGCAGTTAGCAAATAATACCAGTCATTGCGATGATATAAATGCGGCCCCTCGGTTAGACCAAGATCGCTTCCTTTAAAGATGATCTCCGGTTGTCCGGTAAGACAATTTTTTTCCGGATCGAAGGGCTGAAGTGCGATGCCAAGAAATGGATGTTTATTGGGGCGGTGATCCCACACCATGTTAAGCCAATATTTCTTGCCATCTGAATCGTGGAATAAAGACGGGTCAAAGCCAGACGCATTTATCATGACCGGATCAGACCAAGGCCCTTCAATTGACGGCGACGTAATTAAAAAGTTTGGTGTATCTTTCGTCGCAGCTTCATGTTGGTGTACGACAGTGTAACAGAGATAGAAAAGTCCATCGTGATGACTTAAGGCAGGCGCCCAAACTCCCCCGGAGCTTGGAACTCCTTTTAGGTCCAGCAGTCGAGTTTCTTTTAGTGCATGCGTTAAGAGCCGCCAATGGACCAAGTCCCGAGAGTGGTGAATTTGAACACCGGGGAACCACTCAAAAGTTGATGTCGCAATGAAGTAATCATCGCCAACGCGGCAGATGGATGGGTCTGGATTGAATCCAGGGAGAATTGGGTTCTTTATCATCGTCTTATTTTGATCAGAAACGTAAAGCTATACAACCGACAAAAAGACAAATGAAGATGTCGTAAAGGATATCAGCGGTGTTTAGATTTATCGTCAAAGTCGCAGGTTGTGAGGCTCTGAGTTTACTGAGGTCATCTGCGATAAGGCGAAGTCGGCATTCCCGGATTGCTGAAATATGACGCCCATCACGAGACGTTAGGAATGGCTCCCGCGTGGGTGCAAGTTTTCGATGCATCTAGACAAGCTTGCTGTAAGATCTTGATGCCTGCTGCACCCTCAAGCCAGCCCATCAAAAATGAGGCGGTAAATGAATCTCCCGCACCGACCGTATCGACGACATGAGTTGGAATTGCAGGTTGAATTATTGTGCCATGGTTGTTAACGAGCATGGCTCCTTTTTCCCCGCTCGTCATTACGATTGCAGCTAGGCCTGCGATTGACTTTAGTCGTTCCAGCGATGCCTCCGGAGATTTCTCAGGAGCGATGTTGAATGCCTGGCAAACACTCGGAAGCTCTTCGTCACTTAATTTAAGAAGGTTAGCGTTCGTAACCGAGTGGATGATGGTGTCGTTGTCAAAAAAAGGTGCTCGTAAGTTGATGTCAACCATTCGAATTACGCTAGATTTTGAGGCGGCTTCGAGGGCATGAGCAAGCGTGGTTCGTGCGGGTTCCTGCCGTTGGCCAAGTGTTCCAAAGTAAATGGCGTCGGCATTCGAGATGCGTTCAGCCAAACTGGAATTCCAGACTATTTTGTCCCAAGCTGAATTTGGTTCAATCGTAAATCTTGGTTTCCCAAGATCGTCTAATTCGATCTGGACGATACCGGTAGGCGCGTTGGAAGGGAATTGAATTAAATCGGTCTTGATGCCGAAGTCCATCAAGAAATCCATGGCGAGTTTGCCACGCTGATCATCTCCAAGGGCCGTCACCATCGATACCTCCGCGCCTAGCCTCGCTGCGTGGCAGGCAAAATTGGCGGGTGCGCCACCAAATTTTTCGCCGTCAGGAAAGATGTCCCAGAGGGCTTCGCCAAAGGAAATTATTTTGGGTGGAGTCATTTGTTCTGCCCGAGAGTTTTCGTGGATTGGTTGCCGTTGTTATTCGATGTGGATTTAGACTCAATGATGATCAAAGAAGTAGCGATCGCTGTCTCTAAGTATCAACGGAGACTATTCTGGGTCGACGGATGAAATACAGGCCATCGTGCAAATCTGTACGTTCGCACTTCGACATTGATAGCATTATTTGATTAGCAGTGAACGAATTTTGGTAATGGAAAATTAAATTAATTCTGTCTAGAAAACTATTTGTTGTTCTGATTCTCGCTGGGAAACTGAAATACGAGTGCGTTAACTATGGAAAGGGGCAAAGAGTCTCTATGGGGACAGCAGATGGAAAGAAATCTTAGAAAGTGTGAGCCCGAAGCCGCGACGATATGCGATGGTTCAAATGAGATTGCAGGGTCACCGGTGGCTTGCTCTACGATTTGGTTATAGTCTAAAAGAGGCAACAGTCGAGGAATTGGATTCCCGGGCTATCGTTTATTACGGCGGAACCTTCGTTTAGATGTTTTTTTGGCATTCCAAATGAGGCCGACGATTTGACTAGGTGTGGTTGGCGAGATGAATGTAACTGAATTTGCTGAACAAATCGTATTCGGCACAACCCTTGAAGAAAAATTAGCCACACCCGGAGATCTCGACTTTTCGGAGGTGACAGAAATGTCGAAGGTTGTTGAATCGATTTCCGCGCCGGGTCGACCCGCAGGTTTGGCCATGCAGTCCATTGCGGGAAAAAATATTCAACCGCCGCGGGATGAAAATCTTGGGAATGATCTTGCGCGAGGCCAATTGCTTCATTTTCTTGCCAATCACGAGTTGTTGGCAACCGAGTTGATGGCTCTCGTTTTGTTGAAGTTTCCGAACGCTCCTTACGCGTTTCGTCGGGGAGTATTGGTGACCCTTCAAGAAGAGCAAGAGCATACTCGAATGTACGTGCAACGCATGAAAGAGTGTGGGGTCGAGTTTGGGAGTTACCCGCTGAGTGGTCAGTTTTGGCGAGTTGTTGAACCGATGCAGTCTCCTCTCGATTTTGTTGCGAGATTGAGTTTAACCTTTGAGCAGGCGAATCTTGACTACAGTCAGCACTTTGCAAAATTATTTCATCGTCTGGGAGACCAAGCCACATCAGATTTGTTATGGCAGATTTATGAAGATGAGATTGGTCATGTGAAACACGGGCTTCAGTGGTTTCGAGAGTGGAAAGACGAGAAGCAGACGGACTGGGAAGCCTATCAGCACGCGCTGGAGTTTCCTATGTCGCCGCAGCGAGGTCGGGGCACCTACGGAGCGTTTAACCGTGACGGGCGAAAACGCGCTGGTCTAAATGATGAATTTATCGATGCGATGGAGGTGTTTAGCAAATCGCGTGGACGGTCGGCAACGGTCCGTTGGTTTGATCCGGGCGCTGAGTCAGAACTCGCTGGGGAAAACCACGCAAAGGCAAATGCTCTGCTGGACCAACTGGAGCAAGATTTAGGGATGGTTTTGGTTGCTGTCTCCAAGCCGGATGATGTGATATTGTCCAACTGTCTTCCCTCTAAGCAACTTCGGAAGCACTGGATTGATTGTGGAATCGAGTTGCCTGAATTTTTTGCCGCTGAGCAGCGGGAGAGGTTGGTTGAGAGAAAACTGCGAGACTGCAGTCCCTGGGCTTGGACTCCCAAAAACCATGAGATAGCCAACTCTTTTCAATCTTCATTACGACATCCTTCGGCTCCCTGGCATCAAGATCAGGCTTTGTTGTATCGCAAGTCGTGGAGCATTTCACAAACGAGCCTTTGGACGGAGCAAGTGGCGGAACGGGGGGGGGTACCTGATTGGTTGGCCGGCCAGGAGGTGTCGGGCAGGCCGGTAAGCAGTTTATATGAGGTTGAGTCGGCACTTCGTGATTTTGAATGCCGAGGTTATACCTGTTCAATCTATAAAACAGATTTTGGTGCGGCGGGACGCGGTCAGAAGAGAATCGCATGTAAGTTACCGATGAACGATCATGACCGTGGTTGGCTGACTAGCGAGTTTAAGCGATCGCGTGAACATGATGCGTTACCTCAGGGTGTGCTTGAGCCAGAATTATCACGGCGAGCGGATATCTCTTTTTTGTGGAACTTTGATTCGCAGCAAAAATCCTTGAACTTTATGGGATGGACGCAACCTTTGATAAGCCGGGGACGCCGGTTTTCTGGC
>JAPOIJ010000082.1 GCA_029979005.1 Planctomycetota bacterium
CGTTTTCGTCGGTGGAGCCCCACATAATCGGATTAAGTAAAGCAAGTCGTTTTCGTCGGCTCCGTTTTCGTCGGCGTCGTTTTCATCCGCGCCGGTTTCGTCGGGTCGCTTTCGTCCGCGCCGTTTTCGTCGACGCCAGTTTTTTCGTATTTGAATACATCCTGCATGACGATGGTGTCGTTTTCCATGCCGCATATTTCTGTGATCTGAGTTACCTTTCTCGCTCCCCCTTGAAGGCGGTTTGCTTGGATAATCAAATCCACCGCGCTTGAAATCTGATGCCGCATTGCTTTTACAGGCAATTCAAAGCCAGACATCATGATCATGGTTTCTAAACGAGAAATGCAATCTCTGGGCGAGTTTGCGTGGGTCGTGGTCAGTGAACCTTCGTGGCCGGTGTTCATGGCCTGAAGCATGTCGAGTGTTTCCGGGCCGCGACATTCGCCAATAATGATTCTTTCGGGTCGCATTCTCAAACAGTTTTTCACCAAGTCGGTTGCAGATACGGCACCCTTGCCTTCGATGTTTGGCGGACGAGTCTCGAGACGCACGACGTGATCCTGTTGAAGCTGGATTTCTGCGGCGTCTTCAATCGTCACGATTCGGTCTTCGTTTGAAATGAAGCTGGAAAGTGTATTGAGCAGTGTCGTTTTACCAGAACCGGTACCACCGGAAATGATGATGTTTAAGCGAGCTTTCATGGCTCCTTCGAGAAGCATGACCATCTCTGGTGTAAACGCCTGGTAATTTAGAAGGTCTTCTAATTTAAGTGGGTTCGCGCCAAAACGCCTGATTGACATGGCGGCTCCATCCAGAGCCAGTGGCGGAATAATCGCGTTGACACGTGAACCATCTTCGAGTCTCGCGTCGACCATGGGACAGGTTTCGTCGACACGTCGACCTACCTTGGAGACAATGCGGTCGATAATTTGAAGTAAGTGCGCGTTGTCACGGAACTCAACATTTGTCTTTTCCATTTTGCCGCTGCGTTCGGCATATATGTTTTTTGGACCGTTAACGAGAATATCGCTAATCAGAGGGTCTTTCAGGAGTAACTCCAAAGGCCCCAGACCAAACGTTTCGTCCAAAACCTCTTCGACGAGTCGGTCTCGTTCGGTTCGGTTGAGTAGATTGTTTTCACCGTCGCATAAATGCTCCACGACGACGCGAATTTCACGTCGCAGTACGTCACCTTCCAGCTCTCCAACACGACTCAAGTCAAGTTTACCGATTAACTTGCCGTGAATTCGTTGTTTGAGTTGATCAAATTCGCTTATTTTTTGTTTAATGGTGGTCATTTATGTCTAACCGAAAGCCATGGGGGGATTTAGTTTTGTGTGTCTATCTAGCACGCAATCAACGGCTTAATTTGATTAGAAAAACATAGGTTACATTTTATGCAACACGTCACGTTGCAAAAAATAAACAGAGTTATCTGGACACCCCAGTCAACAAAGGGGGTTTAGATTCGAGAATCGGTACATCCCGCACGATCGAAAATTTAGATTTGAAAGCGTGAATCACTACAATTGATTCAGCGTGATAGTGCAGCGGTAAGGAAAGAATTTGCTAACGAGTAGATTTCCGGTTGAGTCGAGGCCCGTGGACCAGCAATGTTTAGAATTTTGATTTGATGAACCACTCCCCATTCCAAAAGAGATGTAATGCGTTGGGATGAGTTGAAAATGCTGGGGCCTAGATCAAGGCATAGGCATGGTCGATTGTGTGACTGCGACAGTCTCCGAGTCAGCGCCGTGCCGCCTGAGATAATGTTTCTAAATAAAATGAGTGTTCCACAGGAGTCGAGTACGTTTTTTTCGGTCCGCTGGGTGTAATTCTTCGTACTGGTTTCTTGTAGCTGGTAGATCGGAGCGATGGTGCCATCTTCCGAGCGGCGGCCTGCTGGGCACCATCCCCCGTGAGGGATTCCCAATTTAATCGCGACGTCAAGTGCTGCTCGGTCGACTCCGGTTTGACCACCCGAAATAATCTTTTGAACTGACCATGAGATCATGACGTGAACCCCGATAGAGTTGATCCCGTCAGTCTAACAGGCATCGAGAATCACGCGAACCAAAATTCTTTCGGTTTAATTCGGTAGGATGAGCTTAAGCCCTGCCCGCAGTGGCGAGTCAGCTTGAACGTCACTGCCGATGAGATCCCTGTTTAGCTGGTAGAGTTCACCAAATCGCGACGCTTGGTTGAGTTTTTGCCGGGCAATTCCAAAAAGTGTCTCACCTGCTGAGGTGACGTAGTAGGCGTTGGCATCTGATGAGGATTTCCCAATTGAGGAGGTCTCCTTTACGGAGGCTCTTGGGCATTCTGCCGGCCACATTCTCTCCAGTTCACTCTTGACTGGTGTGTTGAGCTCCAGGCCCGGCACTAGTTTGTACTCGGGGTGTTTGACCTCGTTGTGGCGAAACAATGCGCGAAAATACCTTCCGTCTTCATAGATCTTTTGGGAAATAGTCCAGTAAGTATCTCCCGGTTCGGTTTTGTATATCCGTAAAGAAGATGGACCGTCAATTGGTTTTAATTTCTTAGATAGATCGAGGTCCGGCGCAACAAAGTTTGGAGGCGGATTTTTAAAACCAACCATCGGCTTGGGTGAATTGAGCAATTCTATTTCTTTTGAAATTTCTTGAGTTGGTGCTTTAGAGAGGATTGGGTCAATTGGAAGTGGTGGAAGAAATTTCTTTGTTTTCTCAAGCTTAGGATTGATGAAACTTGAAATTCTTGGCGTCTCTGTGGTTATGGAAATTGGTTTTTCGCTATCGTGAGCTTCCGATGGTCTCGTCTCAAATTGAGCATAAGTAAGATTGTCATTATTTGAAGGTGACTCTTGGGCTCGAGGTCCAATGGGTGAAGCAACTGGTTGTTTGAGTCTGTCCGATGAGGGGGAGAAATTGCCGTTTGTTTTAGGTGGAGTTAAACTGAATCGATTGTTTTTCTGGTCCGGGGATTTGAAATCGGCAGACGGATCACCAAAAGAGGCCACGCCTCTTTTAAATTCAAATTTGGGTTTCACTTTTATCGTGTTCGGTATTTTGGGCACCAATGGCACGAATCGTTGGTCTTCTTTTGGTGGCTCTATTTCTGATGTGGCAATGGTCATTTGGTCAGATTTTTGTGGCGGTTGAGTTTCTTGACCGAATGGCGCGTTGGCTGAATTGAGAAATGGCTCTTTCGGGGGCGGGGGCACCGCGTCTGCGTTCGCTGAACCCGCGGTTGGTTTGAATGATAGGATTGGCGTTTGACCAGTCATCCTTAGTGTTCCAACGTAGATAAGCGTCGCAAAAAGTAGGGCAACTACCGACAGACCAATTTTGGCTTCGCGGATCAACTGTTGGCTAGATTGTGGCTTAAATGGGTCGGCCATTTGAATCCCATCGAACGAATGAATCGTAGGTGGCGGGACTATACAGAAATGCGGATCGCGATGGAACGCAAGGAACTGTGCCTTTCTTGCAAATTCAAGAAGGAAGTCTCTGTTGTGCTAGCGTTTCTTCCGTTGTCTCTGGGGAAACTGGTGAACGGAGTCACTGTTTTTTTTGAGCGACACGGAGTTTTGCGCTGCGGCTTCGTGGATTGTTGAGTAACTCTTCTTCGCCCGCCATTATGGGTTTTCGGGAAATGATTTCGAGTTGGTCATTTTGCTGGAGTGACTGTTTGACAATTCTGTCTTCTAGCGAGTGGAAGCTGATGATTGCAATTCTCCCACCAGGATTTAGAAGATCTGGAAGCCGATTGACCGCTACTTTTAACCATTTCAATTCCTCATTAACGGCGATCCGAAGTGCTTGAAACGTTTTTGTGGCGGGGTCGATCGACTTTTTCTTGGTTTTGGGAATACATGAGCGAACGATATTTGCCAATTGCGAGGCCGTTTCGATTTTATTTTCGTGCCTCAGTTTGACAATCTTACGGGCAATTCGTCGGCTGAATCGTTCTTCGCCGAATTCATAGATCAGATCGGCAAGATGCTTTTCGCTTAATCGATTTACTAATTTGGCTGCAGGTTCTCCAGCCATTTGATTAAATCGAAGGTCTAGTGGGCCGTCACTGTGAAAGCTGAAGCCACGCTCACGGTCCGCGAGTTGATCACTGGAAAGGCCCAGGTCAAGTAAGATGCCATCTACTTCCGTGATATCAAACAACGAGAGCTGCTCGGGCATGTCTGAATAGTTAGCGTTGATTAGATGTGCGTTGTCAGCAGTAATTCGCGTTCTCGTATCATCGACGGCAATCGGATCGCGGTCGAAACCAAACAGGGTTCCCTCGACTCCAATCAGTTCAAGAATTGCCTGAGCATGGCCGCCCCCACCGAGCGTGCCGTCGACGATGGTATCTCCAGGTTGAATGTTTAAGCCATCGATGACTTCTTGAGGCAAAACTGGAATGTGGATTGTCACGGTGAACCCGTTTCAAATGAAGCGTTGCGAGGGGACGGCAAGATTTTAGAGTCGAGTTTAACCCAATCCTGTTACAAGCTTAAGGTGTGTGAATTCCAAATCAATGTCGTTTTCAGTTTGGAACGGATCGGCCCCTATTTTCATTGCGAAACGTACTGAATGATTCAAAGTTTTGCCGACAGAGAAAAATAGATTCAAATTGATTTTTCGAAAAGCTCGTAAACTCGCGATTTAAGCAGCGGAAGAGTTCGGTCGATTGCGCGTATTGACTTAAGATTTGCCTCGTCGACCCAAGAAAATTCCCATTTTTTAAATGCTGTATAGTTTTCAACCAGTTCCTGAATTAACAGCATTGCAATTCCTTTTGTGCGGAACTGATCGTCAACTCCAAGAGCAATCACTCTGCCATAGGGTGTCTTTTTGATGAGGCGTGGCATTTGAAGCATTCGGATCCAATCGAATGGTCCTTTTGCCCGTTTAAGCGCCCAGTTGATATCGGGGATCGTCACAATATAGCCAACCAGTTGTCCCTCCCAGTAGGCGACATGAATGGTGTCATAACGAATGACGCGACGAAGGTTCTTGATCATGAAATCAAGTTCTTCGGAAGTCAGGGGGACGAATCCCCAGCCGTGGGACCTGACCTTGTTGCCTAGTTCGTTAACGTCTCTCATCGTCTTGTCGAAATTCTCAGCGGAAACTGTCCGCAAATCCAGCTTAGGGTATCGCGTGAGAATTTTCTGCTTGGCAGACTTGAGATGGATCCATCTCTTCGATGCCACGTCCGCCAGATCAGCATAGTACTTAAACGCAAAGAATCGCTTGATGCTGGTGAGTCCAGCCGCCTCCAGCTGGTTTTGGTATCTCTGAAGCGTGTAGCCGGTCATGATCATTGGCGGCTCACTGGTTCCTTCCACAAGAACGCCAAAATCACTTTTCATTGACGGATTAACCGGCCCGCGGATTGAGTTGCAACCCCGCTCGCGTAGCCAATCTGATGCCGCCTCAATTAATGCATTAACGATCGTTTGATCATCGATGGCTTCAAAGAATCCAAAGAAGCCGACGCGATCATTGTGTTGTTCGTTGTGCAGGTCATCCTTAATGGCGACAATGCGCCCGACGATCTCGCCTTCGCGATAACAAACGAACATTTCGCGCGAGGCGTGCTGGTAGAAAGGATGACGCGTTGTATCCAGTTGAAGCTTCTCCATCGACTTCAGCGGAAAGACGACAACCTTGTTGTCGCGGTAGAGTTTCCGCTTTAGTTGATAGAAGTCACGCGCCTGAGCCGATGTCGAGACCGGTTTGATCGAGTAGGAAGCTGAGGCACTCATTCGAATTAGTGAGCCGAACCATTGGAGCCCGCTGAGGTGATTCCCGCGCCGGGCATCACTGTAGCAACTTTGCTGGCCGCCGCTTCATTCCCTTCAAGAAGTGGAATTCTCGTAGAGACGTCTACAATCGCATCTACTAATCGCTGCATGTCTTCGGGAGTATGCAACGCACTGGCAGTCATTCGAATGATAGAAGTTCCGTAGGGAACCGCAGGGTACATGACGGGGTTGACGACTATCTTGTAGTCTTCCATCAACATGCGTACTGCGGTTAACGCCATTGCACCACGAGTAAAGATTGAGGTGACCGCCCCTTTCGGGTCGCCGATATTGAACCCGGCATTACGTAGGCCTTCACGTAGAATCGTGATGTTCTCCCACAATTGGTGCCGGCGTTCCGGCATGGATTGCATCAATTCAAGTGATTTAATCGTGGCGTTAGTCATGCAACCGGGAAGTGCCTTGGTAAGCATAAATCCAGGGGAGACGAACTTAATAAAATCAAGTGCTCGCTTGTTACCACAAATGTATCCGCCAAATGTTCCGAAGGACTTCGCGAAGGTACCGCCATGTAGGTCCACCTCGTCTTCAACACCAAAGTGCTCCGGTGTACCTCGACCGTTGTCACCCAGAACGCCCGTTCCGTGTGCATCATCAACAAATAACTGCGCGTTGTACTTATTCTTTAATTCCACCAAGTGAGGCAGGGGAGCTAAATCGCCCGTCATACCGTAGACACCGTCGACAGCAATCAGCTTAGGTTGCTCCAGTGGGCAAGCCGCTAACTGACTTTCGAGATCGTCCATGTCGTTGTGGCCAAACCAGCTCGCTTCGCCTTTACAAAGTCTTGCACCATCGTGAAGGCAACCATGGGCGTAAGCGTCGACAAAAACACGCTCTTTTCTACCGACCATACAAGCGACCGTGCCAGACATCGCACCGAGTCCAAGGTTAAACACCAAACTCGCTTCGGTCCCTCGAAACTTGGCCAAATCAGCTTCAAGCTTCAAGTGCATGGCGGTATTTCCCGTTAACGGACGCGCACCGAGAGGAGTTCCGACGCCACTGACAGAGCAAATGTCGGTTCCCGCTTTCACGACCTCGGGATGTGTCGCCAGACCTAGATAATCATTGGTTGCGATTTGCAGGTACTCGGTCCCCTCAATCTCAACGTTGGGGAGGCAGTTGGTTACCGGAAATTGACGGAAGAAAACGTCTGGATCGAAATGATCGCCGGTAACTTTCTTTATGCGGTTCCAAAACTCATCGCACTTGTCAAAAATGTCTGGCATGAAAGTATCTTTTGGGTAGATGTTTTGAAAAAGGTTCGGAATCGAACACTTTGGCGAACTGACGCACAGAGGTTTATATCGAGCAGCAAATAGTCGGGCATTTAGCCTAACTCAGAAAGCAACGTATTTCGTTCGAAGAATGAACACAGCTAGCGTTATTGATCAGCCTTTCGACCGACTTTTCGAACGGTTTTCAGCCAAATAAGTCTACATAGAACCCTTTCCATTGCAACGGCTGAAATAGGCGATTTACGAATCGCGGTGGGCAATTGATTTGATTAACGCCCCAAACCTGAGTAATCACCAGTCCAACGTTTGCCAAGAAAACAATCGCTAAGGGGGGGATCACTTCCGTCGAATGGTGTTTAGTGGTTCTGAGTGTAGGTTTGAGGTCGTCGACGTCTGTGCTGAATCTCGACGCTGATTTCCGAATGAAATGGGTGGATCCGACGAAATCTCTCCGCGTTTTTTGACCGATTTTAGCCTAAACAGTCGTCCTGCTGGCCCAGCGAGGATCGCCGGCAGTAAAAGGAGGTCGCCCAGTAGGGCGGTTAGCAGCATAATCATTAGCAACGTTGCAAACTTAGCCGTCGGCATGAACACCCCAAAAATGAACGGCATCACGCCAAGTCCACAAATCAATGAGGTGTCAATCATTGCTTTGGCGCAGTGATCAAATGCAAATCGAATCGATGAGTAACGCGATAGGCCATTTTGAGTTCCTCGCCGGTACCACGTCAAAAAATGGAGAGTATCGTCGACCGCAATTCCCAGGGCGACGCTGGCCGTCATAACAGAGCCAATTTCGATTGAGACTCCCAGCCAACCCATCGCACCAAAGACCACCAATGGTGGAAACACGTTTGGGATCATTGCGACCAATCCGGCCCAAAAACTCTTCAGAACGACCATCATAATGATGCTGATGATCAAAAACGCGGTTAAAAAGCTGTACATCAAATCCTGAAGAATTTGATGTTGGGCTTTGTAGACTAATGGGACTCCACCAGTCAGCTGTGCAGACACGCCAGTCAGTTTCAAATCTTCCATTTGATAATTAACGTTTTTGCTAACCATTTCGAGGAAATCGCCATAGTCAATATCGTTGAGTGCAGCCACGCGTAGGCTGATTCGCCAATAAGACTTGTCACCTGCTGTCTTCACTAATTTCGCATTTTCAAATTCCTGAAAGTTTTTATTCCACAAATCGAGTTTGGTCTTCCGTTTTAATTTGTCGCGAAAATTAGAACCTCGAGGCATTTGCGGTTCGAAGGAGGCGACTGAAAGCGTCGCACTGATTGCCGTTGTCCGCTTAATCGCCTGTTCCACGGATTTGACGACCTGCATTCGCTGCCAGTTCGAAAACTTGTTTTCTTCGTTAAATTCCAGAACGACTTCCATCGGAACTAGAGAGCCAAGTTTGGTTTCAAGCCATTGATAGTCACTGATGATCTTCGCTCGTTCAGCAAATCTATTTTGCAGTTTGACGGACGCACCTAACTGAAATACACCGGTGGCGAGGATGGTAACGCCAAGCAAGCAGGGGATCACTACAAGCCAATGTGAGCGGTACACCCAATGCATCAAGATTGAAGTCGAACGACTTACGCCTGAAGTGCGTTCGCGTTTGGACATAGTGCCTTTATCCGAAAAACGCTTACTAATCCGCCCCCGCATCAAATAGAGCGTTGCTGGTAAGATCAGGAGCATCACGGAAATGCTGGTGAATATGCCCAGTGCTGAATAAATTCCAAACAGACGAATCGGTATGACTTGGCTGGTAGCCAAAGACAACAGTCCAATGGCAGTGGTTGCTGAGGAGAGTGCGACCGGGTAGCCGCCGTCAACGATTGATTGATCTGCCGAGTTAATTCCGTAGCCCAGCGTCGATGCCTTGCGGTAATAATTAACCATATGAATACAGCCGGAAACGCCCAGAATGAACGTTAGCGTAGGAAGCATTACCATGGTGAGGTTCATTTTACCGCCGGTCCAGTAAAGAAACGCTAAACTGATCGCGGCACAGAACCCGGCAAAGAAAATGACGATGAAAGAGAGTGGTAAATCGCGGAGCCTAAACCAGGTAAGGCAGAATACCAGTCCAACGGACATCCAGAGAAAGCTCTTGAGTGATTTTTGACTTTCGACCTGGATCGCTGCACCGTCGGCGGTGGGGCCGCCAAGTTTGAGCTCACTCGGTTCGAGGCCCAATTCAGATTTTGCGATGTCATAAATTTTTTCAATAACCAGTCGTCGACTATCAACTAGTTTCTTGCTTGGAAAGGCAACGATACAGGTGGTTTCTAAATCGGGGCCAACGAGTAATCCTTGCATTCGTTTTTTCGCAACCGTCTCGGACAGCCCTGAATCTTTGAGCTGATATAGCATCCGTTCGCCGCTCATCACTTTGCTAAATGCGGGCAGCTCGGGGAGTTCTTCTCCGTCCGGATCCGGTAAGGTCGCTTCCTGGAATGCTTTGCGCAGTTGGGTGACCTCGGGGTTTCCAATCTTGCAATCTTCCCAGCTGAGAACCACCATTTCGTCGATGCCGAAGCGATCGAGAAATTTGTCGTAGGTCACGGCTTCTTCAAAATCGGTCGGAAGCCACTGCCGAATGTCTGTAGCGCTAACCCGCAGTGATTTAATGGACCCCATTACCACTAATGGCGCGAAAAATAATGTCACGCACAGAATAGTAGTGGACCATTTTGCCAGGAACGTAGGGCGACCATCTTCCGTCGTTGCCTCGACGTATTTTTTTCGAGCACCGGCAGGTTTGGAATCACTGGCCTCGGCAAGGAGTTCATCCGGCGATGAGTTTTCGTTAGAGCCCGTCAAGAAAAATTCCAATGCTGTTGTGTTAATAAGCCAATTGGATCAGTTAAGTATCAGCTTGCCAGCTTCGAGTGAAGCGTACGATAAACTAACTTGCTCCATTGGAAATGCGAGGGTTTGCCGCACGTCGTTATTGGGGCACCTCCCGGCACACCCAAGTTTTACTTTACTCAGCAGCGTATTTGCAACGGTTGGGCTTGAGAATCGCCCATAAAAAATGCCGCTCTGGTAGAGCGGCATTGATTAGTTAATTTGTGTCGGAACCGTTAATAGTGAGTGCTAGAGGCACCGTAGTCTAGGTTTCCAACCTGATGGAAGTGGTTGTGGTCGACATAAAGTACCTCAACCGAATCTTCGTCCTCAAGCGTGTGAGGTACCGGCCAGCCGACAATCTTTCGCTCAGAGAAATAAACGGTGCATTTATAGTGAGCGTGATGCAGTTGGACTGGGCCGACTAGTGGAATAACCCGTGGTGGATCGATGTAGTCAGCGATCTTTTCTTTAACGATCGTAACGTTGTTACGCTGAGTCTCGTTAAGGAAGGGAAAACCGCCCTGTACCGAGCGTGCTCGCTCAAGTGCCCACCAGACTTCATCATCCGATGGAGGATCGAGGGCAACGACTGGCCCTCCCGCGGTAAGCGGTCCCATGATTGGAACTCTTCCATATCTCTCATGGATGTGGAATTTATCTTCCTTGTCCTTCTGGAAGTAGGGGGAGACAGGAATAGGAACCGTTAAAATTCCTAAGGAAGGTCCGGTGGAATAAAAGCATCCCGAGCTCGAAACTGTCGCTGCTGCAACAAGCAACATCATGGTGACAGTCAATCTTTTGGTTAACATCGCAAATCCCTTTGTGGTGTAATCACTCTTATGAATACCTATCGTGATAAACTATGCGGGACTTGCGGATATTTCGGACTATTCGGAAAACAATATCCAAATTACCTCCGGCAACGCTTTCAAAACGCATTTTCTTCGACGTTTTTGGCCGGAAATGTAAATCTGGGAGGAATGCGTTGTTTTGCTCCAGTGAGATTTTTTTGTCATACCGGCGGTCCGCTCGCCTGATTTGGTGAAAATATGTTTAAACCGATCGATCCCAACGCAGGAAACTCAGCTCCGCAAGGATTGTCCTGGGAGCCAGCAAGCGAAATGAAATGCTGTTAGGGATCAAGCCAGTCCTGGAATGCCCAGAACGGCTAATCATAGGGTTATGTCTATCGGGGAACACGCAAGAGTTCCTGCAGGTGCTGGGGCCAGCAGAATGAGGGCAGAGCGCCCAGAGTGGTTCACGTTGGTAAAAAACTCGTTCTTAAAGAGCGGCCTTCTTAACGAGCGTCCCATAAGGGAACTACTCGTGTTTTACCAATTTGGGCGGCTCGGCGGTTCTGACCTGAAAATGGTGGGATGGCGAATTGAGACGCCAAAGCCGAGGCGTGCGCATAAAAAAAGCCCCGGCAATAAATGGCGAGGCTTCTTAATGTGTCTGAAACACTTCGATCGACTACTTGTCGTGGAAGTCAAGCATCCACCAGCCGTCATCCCATTCCAAACTTACCTTACGCCATCCAAGTGGAACTTGGGGGTATGGGTAGAATGGGCCGATGTATGGCCATGCTGATGCACTGTACTGTTGTGGATAAGTGACAGCACCGTAGTTTGGATGGGCTGCATATCCAGGCCAAGCGTAACCAGGAAGGTTGGGAGCTTCGGTCGGTGTACCAACGTTCGCTGCGTGACCGACAGGCATGGCTGCTCCACCAGTAGTTGCGAAAGGTAGAGGCTCACCTTCAATGACTACTGCCGAGATTGGATTGCTAACAGGCGTCGCGACAATCTGCCGCTGAGCTTGCATCGGAGCAGGGGCAATTACGGCCGCTTGCTGAGATATTGCTGTTTGCTGTGCAGGAGCAGCAATCGCTTTAACTTCGATATCGTCGACAACTTTAACAACTCCGAGGTGTCCGGCTTGTTGTGCGGACGTCAGGATAGTCATTTCCTGAGCTGGGTTTGATACATGCCCTTTGAACCAAACGGTTCCATTTTCGACACGCATGTCGACGTTGAAACCCTTTAAATTTCCTTGGCTTTGCTCGGCTTGAAGCCGGCTCTTGATAAAATCAGCGATTTGCTGATCGTCCGCCATACCCAAGACGGGTACAAGCGAGGTAACCGCGACCGCGATTCCAAGCACTAAACGACGCATTAGAGATCCCTCCTGGTTCAAAATCGTTGATCGCAGTCAAACAAATTCGTCTCTTTGATAATGGTCGGCCAGTTAGCCGGCAGATCAATTTGAATTTGTTGGCTCAGTATCAAAAGAATTTTGTAGGTGTATTGAAACAAGCACAACGCTGTTTACAGTCTTGGGTTCCAAGAATTGAATCCACAATAAATGCTTGCCGCAGAGAGGCTGAAACTCAAACAGATCAACTTCCATGTCGATTGTTCAAGTTCTCGTTTGCGAGGCCCCCCTCGCGGATCCATTCCATTGAACCCAAGATTTGTTTCGACCAACACAAGTATCTGAAGACACAATTTTTCCGATTTTAAGGATCTTCTTAGAAATTCTGTCGGATCTTGGTAAGAGACTAGCTTGTTTGCTAGCGGGAAAAGTTAACTTAGCGGATTTGAGATAAGTTTGCGTCCACTATCCCTCTGGCGTATCTAAGGCGAACGGAAACCAAGTGGAGATCAAATGTTTCCATTTTAAAATTGAGTCATCCATTTCGATTTGTTGGCACCTCAATTCGCACGCCGCTGCGGGCATCGGGTTGAGGTCTAATGCTTATTATTCTGGTAGTGTTTCTTGAGGAGGTCCTGCCCAAAGTCATTGTTGAAATCTCTCCAAACCGCATGAACGTGATTGGCTTTATTTTGTGTATTGTCGTATTCCAAAATAAAGGAGGGGCCTTGAACCCGATAGTAATGTGGTTTCCCGCGTTCCATTTCCCCCGCCCAAGCAAAGTGGAGTTTATCAAACCCACCGGTTTCAATCTTTTTCCAATCGTTTGCGGCAAGTTCAGCACGACATTTGTTGAGGTGTGAATCGACAAGCTGTCGCAACATTGACTTCTGTGCGGGGGTCATGTCTGCCGCGGATAGTCCCTTGGGAGTGAGGGCGGTCGCCTCTCGGCCGGGACCGTTTATGACATCCCGGGGGGCTTTTTTGCTGAAGACAGCGGTACTTTGTTGGTCTGGAGTCAGTGCTTTCACTAGGGCGCGTCCCAGATCTTCTTCATTGCCGAGCACGCGGACTCCCTTAAATTGCCCAGATTGAACTTCCCCGGGGTTTGAGCCAAAAAAAGCAGGTGTCACGACAACTTCATTTTCAACAACAGTGATGCTAATCGAGAGGTGATGCCCCTCAATTCTCCAGCCCCACGGAGTTTTGAGTGAAGGCGTCCCAAACACGAAGAGGTGGTACTTTTCTGGATCACGTTTTGGGGAGTTGTTTTCCATTTCATGCAGGATCTGCTCCAGCGCCATAATCTGAAGCGATGTTGTATATCCGCGATGGCTAAGCGCCGTTTGGATGAGTGACATTGCGAGCAGTCGTTGATTTGGCTTGAGGTTTTTTAAACTGAGCCCCTCTCGTTCCATGGGAATGAACTGCCAGTCTTTCCGAAGTTTGTCATCAAGTGGAAAGAGAAGTGTCTCTTTTTGTTTTGGAGTAAGAGATTGCAATAGATGATTTGCGGAATCTGTCATCTCCGAGGCGATTTCATGGCCGTCGACGCTAGTTGAAAGGCTCGAAATGATCAAAAAGAGAGCAGTTACGGCCGACCGAAGATTTAGTTTTAAATTCATGATGTTCATGGGTTGGAGCGCTAATTGTGGAGACCGCATTATTGTGGACTCAATTCTAGAATGCCAGCATTTACGATTAGTTTTGAATAATTATTTATTTCGCCATATGATGTGATCGCTAATTCCCAGCTTCGACTGAAGGTGGGCGATGTCAGATTTAAACCTTTTAGCGTCGACTGGGTAACCTTTCGTGGGTTTTATTTCAGGAAGTTGCTCGCACCAGTACTGATTCCAAATTCCCATGAATACTTCACGGACATATTTTGCAACCATGGATGCAAGTGCAGCTGGTAAAAATGACTCGCCCTTTGCCTCGAAGCGAATAAAAACATCATGGTCGTTTCGGCGGAAGCTGTAGTCACTCATCTCCCGTGTTTCATTTCCTACCATCACGAGTTCGTCTGCCAAAATATCTTGAACTAAACCTGCGTATTTACTTCGGCCGCCATGTTTGTCACAACCGATTTCTGTGTCGTCGTCGCACCGAGCCATGAGTCGCTTGACGATATGAAGAGTGTAGGTAGACAGTAAGGTTGCCTTGTTCCCCAACATATTTAATTCTCTGTTGAATTGCGGTGGAAAAATTGGATGGCATTCGATCTCCATTAGTTTTACCCCCGCACGCGAGCAATTTTGTTGGAATAACTCACCCAGTATTTTGATCCTTTCAGGATTCCCAGCTAAGGGGAGAGTTTTTCTTTGACCGGTCAACCAGAGCTGCTCTTCGCTGTCAGCAGGTAAATGTTGGGGGCAGAGCAGGCGAACGAGCTCTTGCCAGTCGGCGGGAATTCTGCCCTGGATCGCATACACAATCGCAAGCACGTTCGTTTCTAATTGTTCAATCGATCCTGAATAGACTTTTTTAGAATCTGCAATGAAGACTTTGGGATCGTTTGCAGTTCTACTCGAATGATCTGCAACGGAGTCGTGAAGCACGAGATAAAGATCGGTTTCGGTTGACTCCGTTTCCCAGAGTGTGCCGGCCATGGTCAACGGACCGAGGTTGGGGCCGTAGCCTGCTTCATCAGTTCCAATGAGGTATGGCAACTTAACGCTTTCAAATAGGGAACCGAAATTTCTAAACTACAGGCAAAGTTATGCCAGGCACGGTTTGCTATGATAACGGAGTTACTTTACTCGATGAAACTGCGCTCGAAAGGTACTAGTGCTTACTTTGTAAGGATTGTTGCTGAGTTTTCATTAAAGATTAGAAATTTGAGTTCTTCTGGAAAGCGTTGACCGATGGATTTTGACAAGCTGGCGAAGCAGTTTTGGAAGGATGGCTTTGTTGTTTTGGAGTCTTTTTTCAAATCTGATGAGATGGAGCGCTTGTGCCATTTAAGCTTTAAGCAGTTCGGAGAATCTCCAAATTTCATGCACGATGCTGAGTTTTTAAAACGGTCGAAGGCGGATGTGATTCCCTGGTTTCCGCAGCGGGAGGGTGTTTTGGATTTCGATGCTGTAGGGAATCAAAGTAATCTTCAGCGGTTGACGGCGGCAATCTTGGGGAAGGGATGGCAAGAGCAGTACACGATGGTGATGTTTTCGAATCGAAATAGCGATGGGCAGTCATGGCATCAGGATTGTCCGCCAGAGGACGCTTCGCTGTTTAATCTAAACCGGTTGGTTTATCCTCACGATATCGATGACCGGACTGGAGGAAGAACCGTCGTCATGCCGGGGTCTCATCGGCGAGGTGTGCTTCCTGCGGGTGCCCCCAATGAAGACCTCGATGGTCAAATAGTGCTGGAACTAAAGAAGGGAACGCTTGTGTTATTGCACGGTCATTGTTGGCATCGCGTCCTACCGATCAACGATCGTAAGCGTGTTTCGATTAATTACCGTGTTGCCCCCGCGGGAACTCCGGACGATATTACCGATGTTTGCGTTTACCGAAATATGAGATACCGATTTTCGACCGCTGAAGTTGTAGAAGAAAGAGTCTAAATGGTGGCGGATTTTAGTGCGAAGTTATCGGTTCGATGTTGACCAACACGAAATTGTCACGGTCCGCTTCGCCTGTAGAGTATTTAGGGTGTGCCCCGATTTCATCCGTATTTATTTGAGGTATGATCGGGGCGTAAGTTGATGATCATAATTTTTAGGTATTTAGCGATATGAAGTCAGTCGATTTTTCGGTCCGGGCATTGGGAATTCTCAAAGAGCTAGGTGCTGAGCTGCCGCTACAGTCAATTGCAATCGGCAAGAACTGGGAGACTGGCACGGGGGAAGTTGTCGATGTGATCTCGCCAATCGATGGTAGTTCAGTCGGAGTCATCCAGTTTTGTTCGCCCGAAAAGGTTGACGAAGCTGTGTCGGCAGCGACCGAAGCCTTCCATGCATGGCGAACGGTTCCGGCACCGATTCGTGGACAATTGGTTCGTGAAATTGGAAATGAACTGCGAGCCAGGAAAGAACAACTAGCCTACTTGGTCACCGTGGATTGCGGCAAGATTTATCAAGAGGCTCTTGGTGAAGTTCAGGAGATGATCGATATCTGTGATTTTGCGGTTGGATTGAGTCGTCAGCTCTACGGTCTGACCATCGCGAGTGAGCGACCGATGCACCGGTTAACTGAACAGTGGCATCCGTTGGGGCCAATTGGTGTAATTAGTGCATTCAATTTTCCCGTGGCGGTTTGGGCGTGGAATTCAATGCTGGCTTTGGTTTGCGGTGACCCTGTTCTGTGGAAGCCCTCCGAGAAAACCCCTTTGACAGCGATCGGTTGTCATTTAATTGCGATGAAAGTAATCGCGGCGTTCGAGGATGCTCCTGATGACCTTATTCAATTACTGATTGGTGGGCGTGAAATTGGGGAAGCAATAGCAGAGCATCCGGGATTACCGTTGATTTCTGCAACAGGATCATCAGCGATGGGGAAATCGGTTGCGGCCGCGGTGGGCGCCAGGCTGGGTCGGCCTCTTTTGGAATTGGGTGGTAACAATGCCGCGATTGTTGCTCCTTCAGCTGACTTATCACTTGCGGTTAGAGGAATTGTCTTCTCTGCCGTTGGAACTTGTGGCCAACGCTGTACGTCGCTTCGGCGGTTAATTGTTCACGAGTCAATTGCAGATGAGTTGGTTGAAAAATTACTGGCTGCATATCGTCAGTTATCGATCGGTAATCCGCTGGAGGACTCGACGTTGATTGGCCCTTTGATTGATGAGGCTGCAGCCGGAGAAATGCAGTCTTCCCTTGACGCCGCCCGCGCTGAAGGTGGGGTGGTTCACGGGGGTGAGCGTATCGTTAACGAGAGCGGACACGGGGTTTACGTCAGGCCGGCACTTGTCGAAATATCCAAGGACGCACTGATTACGCAAAAAGAAACATTTGCTCCTATTACTTATGTCATTCGTTACAGCGAATTTACCGAGGCGATTGCAATTCAAAACAGTGTTAAGCAGGGACTTTCAAGTTCGATATTTACCAGTGATGTTCGTGAGTCCGAGCTTTTTTGCTCACCGGCCGGTTCGGATTGCGGGATTGCCAATGTCAATATAGGAACCAGTGGAGCAGAGATCGGTGGCGCCTTTGGTGGCGAAAAGGAAACTGGAGGGGGGCGAGAATCAGGGTCAGACGCGTGGAAGTCTTATATGCGCCGTGCCACAAACACAATCAACTACTCAACTGAATTGCCGCTGGCGCAGGGGATTAAGTTCGATCTCTAGCGAGATGGTTGGCTAAAGCAAACGCCTGCAACTGCCAGTTCCTCCAATTCCGAATGTAAAATCCAATCAAATGGAAGAACACCGGTGCTTAAATGGCTTTGCGATTTAAGGCCGAAGTATTGGGGCCTACCAAATTTTTAACGATGCCGACCTTTTGGAGTGCTGCCAGACTTAGGTAGGTTACATCGACCTCCCACCAGCGGTGGCCATGCCTGGCCGATCGAGGATCAGCGTGATGGTTGTTGTGCCAGCCTTCACCGTTGGTCAACAAAGCGAACAACCAATTGTTCCGACTGTCTTCGCGAGTTTCGTAATTTCGATAACCCCACATATGCGCGGCTGAATTGATCGCCCATGTTACGTGCCAGGTGTAAACGGTTCGCATGATCACGGTCCAGAAAAAGAATTGTGCCGTGAACCGAGTGACATTCTCTGGGGCAAAGACAAACGCCAAACCGAAACCAACGGCTAGGAATAGAAGTGCATGTGCTGCGTAAACCCCGACCCAATTAAATCCGCGTTGGAGCCACATGTAGTATTTGTCACGCATTAAATCGCGTACGTACTTGTCATAGGCTGAAGCGGTGCTCAAGTCGGTGTTGTCAACGAACATCCAGCCCATGTGTGACCAATAACCGCTGACATTGGGTGTATGCGGGTCTGGTTGGTGATCAGAGTGTTGGTGGTGTACACGGTGAACGAGTACCCACCGGGCTGGTGAGTCTTGGAAACTACAGACGCCTAGAGTCGCCAGCGTGTATTCGAACCACTTGGGACAATCAAAACCACGATGAGTGAGTAAGCGATGATAGCCAGCGCCAATTCCCATCGACGTGAAAATGTAGTTGCCGATCGGAAGGAACAGCAGTCCCCACCAGGAAAAAAAGTAGGGGATGAACGCAAGCGGAATCAACAGGTGAAAAAGGGTGACCGGAATAATATAGGACCAAAGCACTTTGCTATTCGCGTTGACTCCCTCCGGTCTAGGAATGCGAGACTGGTCGAGCCTTTCTGCTTCGACATGAATGTCTTTGGCAATCGCATCTGTCTTGGCCGCCGCGTCAGAGGCGTTGTTGAGTTCGGGTTGAGTTTCAGTAGCCATGGCTTCTTTATTCAAATCGTTAGGGAGCAGAGCGCGAGTGAAAAAGACCGAACATTATTTTAGTCTTGCGCAGTCGCTGGCGAAAGTTCACTTGTTCACGAGGTGGAATTGAGCGTCCCACGCGCCCGAGAAACTGTTTTATTTGTAGCAGATTAACTGGACGTTTTCGCGTTTGCCCGTTGTCGTGCACTCTTGAAGGTTAAATTCGTTCACCAGTCGGTAATCGGAACGCTTCGAGCAAATAGCAAGGTACTCTTGTATTTGGTTAAACGATATTCAAATACTGGATTTGAATTGCAATTTCCAAATTGGGCTATTTTAGCTGCAGAGATTGGTTGCTGTTGCTGACCTTGGCCTGTGGTGGTTCTGTCTCGTCGAGTGCCTCAACACCTGCAAGGCTTTGTAGCTTGGCCACATCGTATTGATTTTCGAGGGACAGTAAATCTTTCGTTTTGCCTGGTTCTAGCTCTAACATCAGGCCCGAAATGCGCCATCCATCTAAGTGTTTGTGCAGTTGCCAGGTCACTTCCATCTCATAAGGTTTGCCATCAACGGTGTCGACGACATAGGTATCTACGTGGGCGAGTTTTTGTTTATTGGTGGCGTATCGAACTTCGCCGGTACGATAGGTGGATGAAGGTCCACCCATTGGCTCCAGTTTAAGCCCGGCCTTGGTGGTTGCCGTAAGGGCTGTGCGGGTCAGTAGGTTTTCAGCAGCGATTCGATTGCCGGATTGAAGCAGGTCTAAGAACCGCTGGCAAACTTCGGATGGTGTCGATTCAGAAGTGATTTCTTCGACACTTGGCTTCGCGGGCGATGACACATCGGTTGTGCTAACCACCGCTACTGTATTTGTTTCGGAGGAAACAGGTAGAACTTTCGTTTCGGCAATGGTCTCATTCTTTGATTCAGTTACTAATTGAGCGGATTTTTCTTCCATGCAACCAGAAAAAGAGATCGAAGTAATCGCAACGATTGCGGTGAGTCCGATGAAACTAAATCGCCCAAAAAAACGCGGCATTATCAAATCCTTCCGTGGATGTTGGCAATCGGAATACAAGTCCGAAAGACTGGATCAATTGAGAGTTTGCACTTTTTTGGTGGAATGGGTCAATATGAGTTTTTCAGCCGCTTGCTAATAAATCGGTGGGCTGTGTTTTAGGGCCGTCATTCGCTCGAAGGTGCTATCACTTTTGGTGTTTGAATTCGTGCTTTGGTTTGAATGTTCTTGTAGACGAAGGGCGGACTGGTCGACAGGGGTTGGTTTTGTTTGTGAGAATTTTTGTTCCGTTAGTTAGTTGAGTAGGATTCGTTGAAAAATCGGTTTGAATGAAACTGTTTCGCACATAAAAAACGATTGCCGTATTGCGGGAGGCGTTGTTCTGTTAATGTTCGCAATTCCCCATAGATCAATTGCGATGAGATTCCGATTGGAATTCTGAGTGTTCATGCGTTTATTCCTATTTCCGATTGGTGGACGTTGGCTGTTGGCGATTTGTTGCCTTCTAGCCTATTGCGGCGTGAACCCCGGTTGTGCGATGCAAAAAGGGCGAAACACCTTGCCAACAAAGCAGCAATTGGTAGTAGATCAATTAGTCGTCCATTCTGATTTTCATCTTCCTGAAAACCATCGATTAATAAAGGAGTTGACGTCCCGGCGAGATGAGATTTCCGGGATTTTAGATATTCCAACCTCTGACGAATCAATTCATGTTTTCTTATTTGATGACGAAGCCCATTTCCAAGGGTTTATGGAGCGGGCGCATCCTGAGTTTCCCGGTAGGCGAGCTTTTTTTGTTAAAAGTGATAACAGTCTAAATGTGTACGCCTATTGGGGGCCGCGTGTTGGAGATGATCTGCGTCACGAAGTAACTCATGGCTATCTACATTCTGTCGTTCCTAACTTGCCCATTTGGCTCGACGAAGGTCTCGCCGAGTATTTTGAAATAAAGCGTGGAAAGCAAGGGCTCAATGGCGCACACATTTACAGTTTGTCAAATCGATTACGACGATCTGATTGGCAACCTGATTTAGCGAGGTTGGAGACTTTGCGTGAGGCTACTGAACTGGATCAGATGGATTATGCAGAATCATGGCTATGGATTCATTTTCTTCTAAGTGGCGGTGAGGAAACTCAAGAGCTTTTGCAGAATCAGATGGATCAATTAATCCGTTTCGGGGTTGCCGATTCAATGGCCGATGCAGTCGCGGCATTAGTTCCCGATTGTGAAGCGCAATTGATTGCCCACTTAAAGCAGCTTGAAGGGAAGACCCATCCGCGGAATGTGATTCGCCCGGTTAGTGTTCTTGGCTCCGATGCAGAAACAGATACAAAATAGCTTTGGGTGGACTGTTTAGTCGCACACTTGGCGCAGAGAGTTTCCAAGATTTACGGCGATTCTTTCCTGATCCCAAATTTTTTGATCTTTCGATCGAGAGTCGATCGTTCGATGCCAAGGATTGCCGCCGCTTTACTTTTGTTCCAGTGAGTGGCTTGGAGAGTGGCGGCGATGTGACGTTGCTCAATCATTTCCAGCGATTCGGGTTGGTATTC
>JAPOIJ010000130.1 GCA_029979005.1 Planctomycetota bacterium
AAGGAGCCTCGGTTCCTTCAATGGCACCGATAAAGTTAGCTGCCGAACGAATTCGCCCCATATCTTCACACTCGTCGACTTCGATTGTCTTATCTACCGACTTGCCGTCTTCCTGAACGTAAATTTCACAGGTGTCAATTGCGGTCTCATCGAGCCCGTCGGTCCCAAACAAACGCTCCACTTTGCCGCCACCTTTACTTCCCTGAAATACAACCGAGACCTCTTCCCGTTTGACCATTTCAGCCCAGGAAACCTGCAGAGAAAGGACTTGCCCGGTCTTAAACGTTACAAAACCGTGCGCCGCCGCCTCAACGTCGTTAACACCTTCGTCGTTATCCGGAATGCCCCAGGGGCCCTTGAAACTCTTATCGTCAATAAAGTCACTAAAGGTCTGGCCAAGCACAAATGCTGGTTCGGGATACCCCATGAAGTGCATGGCAAGGTCGACCATGTGAAGCAAATCAATAAGAGGACCGCCACCCGAAAGCGCTTTGGTCGTAAACCAACCTCCAAATCCCGGAATGCCTGTACGTCGAATCCACTTTGCTTGAGCAGAGTTAATCGTGCCTAGCGAACCATCGCCAATCCGCTCCATCATTGCATAAGACTCAGGGCGGGCGCGATTGTTAAAATTAAACATCAATTTTTTCCCCGCCTTATCAGCAGCGGCGATCATCAACTCCACTTCCCCTGCATTTAATGCCGGAGGCTTTTCACAAAAAACATGCTTCCCAGCATTGAGGCACTGAATTGCCAATGGAGCATGAAACTTATTGGGAACAATAATACTGACGGCATCGGCATCAGTCTCAGCCAACATGGTCTCGACATCATTGTAAACGTTCGGAATTTCCCATTCCTGTGCTGCAGTGTTGGCCGCGGCTTCATTCATATCAGCCAAAGCCACAATTGTCGCTCCCGCTTGCTTGAATCCACCGGCATGGTACTGGAGCATTCCACCTGCTCCGATAATTGCAACTTTGGTCGACATACTTCGTTCTCTCTCAGGTTTATAATTTTGGGAAACAAGCGTTTAAGAAATAGCTTTCTAACAGATTCTCGCTTGAATTTCACCAATCCCGTCCGTGTCGGAAAAAAAACTCGCTCGCCAGCGAAATTTTGCCTGTGAAACTGGTGAAACAAAACTCAAGAACCAATTAAAAATGCCGGCCGCATTCCATTTCAGAACTTCTTCGATTCATTTCGGCCACACATCCACTAAAGGCTTAGCTAAACAAAAACGGCCGATTCAAAATGAATCGGCCGTTCTGTAAATTACGAGTTAGTCTTTCGAGTTGAAAAGCTATCCGAATTAAACCGGAGCCAGTTCAGCCAACCGCTTCAGAGCGTCTAGCAGAGCGATCATATCGTTACGACTGATCTCTTCCCACTCCGCGGCTTTGTGTTTAATAATTGCGACTTTAAAATCACTGGCCGCTTCCATGACGTCGTCTGGCAAATCGGTGAACGACTCAAAAGGCCGGACTTCATGTGGTGTTTCTACCTCTGATTCGGTTTGCGGTTCTTCATCAAGTGTTGCCGTATTCGAAGACGAACCACCCTCCGGTCGATCACCATCCCCCCAGTCTGGACCCTCGTGAACAGGACCTTCCATATAGTCCCGATCATTACTTCGAGCATTCTCTGAAAGCGCGAGCGACTGTGTTTCCTCTGCTGGCTCAGACACAACGATTTCAGAATCCACAGGCTCATTACCAACTTTACCTAGAGTTTCCCAACGCTGCTTCCGCATGCCGGAAACCGACCATTGATTCTGAACCACACCCTCAAGCCACATCTCTGCATCTTCCCATTCGAGAGCAGCATAAAAATGACTCCAGAAAACGCCGTCATACTCTCGATAGACGTGGCCAAACCGTTCGAACGTCCGACGGAGTCGACCCACGTGTTGAGGCGTCACGCCTCCAACCAGCTGGCTCCATGCTTCATCAGAATAGTCTGTCACTGGAACGTCGTTAGATTTTAACGAATCACGCCACTGGCAGATAATCTCGCCTTTGTCCCAGTTGGTCGTTGAAATCAGTTGATTCCATTGGCCAATAAACGGCTCTGACTTCGTCGTCGCGTTTTCGCTGACAACAACCTTTGATTCCTCAACGGCAACGGCGGCTTCAGGCTGGTTTTCCATAGTCTGTTCTATCGCTTAGATGTTTTATCGGTTGATCAGATCGATAATCGATCCTTCTCGTGAGAAACAAAGCGTAACCGGATCAGTGCTCGTGAAAAGCCAAAAAAAGAAAAATCCAACAAGACATTTTTGGAAGCGAATCGAAATCGCTAGAAGCCAAGTCTGAACGGACTAAATGGCTGTTCACCTCTTCCCTACAACACGATTGTCAGATAAAGCTAAACGAATATGCAGATTAACACAGGCATCCGACATCGTGGAAAACATGTTGAAGAATGCAGCAAATCGCTGCACTGGAGCGCAGTCTCCAAGCTCCCTCGGTGATTTGGAAAAAGCGATCAAGAAAAATCGACTCTCCGTAATACAATGCTGCTACACCAATGGAACAACGGTCGCTCGATCTCAGGGCTGCTCCGGGGAATTTATAACAAGCAGCCACTCCATCGACTCGCCCGCCTTGTCCTCAACGTCTAAATCGAACCATTGATTCAAATCTTCAATCTCGCGATTGACCTCTGCAGCGTTTCTGAAATCGACTGGCTCGAGCTGCAACGCCAACGCACCCTCGGCTTCGGGAGACTTAGCGCTGCCAAGTTGTCGAGGAATAGTAAACGTAGTAACCGAAACAGATTCACGGCCTGCAATCTCATGCAGCGCGTCCCGCATGCGTGCCTTTTGGCTTACAACATGAATCGCTTCCATGCCCTGTTTCGCGAGGGGAGCGAAGTGTGCCCCGTCTAGCGTTTTCCCTTCGGAATCAATAATCCGTATCTCATGTTGGTGGAGAGTCGCTTCAAGATCAGCCAGCGTTGCATTCTGAATTAAAACGACTTGTTCGACGCCACGAACTCTAGTCCTGGATGGGGCCGCACCGGGTACACGCCCCGAGTTTCGAGGCAAAGAACTGTTTCTCGGGGCAATGATCGGCTTGGGCCGTTCCTTGGGTGACGATTCTGAGGGTGTTTTGGGGTCGCGAACAGTTTCCTCTACGACCGCAACCGTTTGTTGATTAAGCCCATCTCCCACCAAACTCGGAAAGACAAACAACGTTAGCAAAAGCAGAGCTGCCAAACCGACAATTCCACCAAACCCGACCCGCTGGCTGTCCCAAACGGAAACCGAGACTGGAGCCCCGTGTTGTTTCACAACTGTAATCGCGTCAATTTTTGATTGAACGACCGTTGAAAAATCTGCCCCCAAACGATAGGCAGGTAGCTGCCGAAGCGAATCCCCGGATTTTTTCCACTGGTCAAGCAATCCACGAAGATCGGGGTTTTCACTCAACATCATCTCGACTTCGGCACGCTCTGCTGGCTCCAGCTCATTGTCAAAATAAGCAGTCAACAATCGCTCGACGCTCAGTCGCTCGGCATTGCTTTCGTCAAATTCGCCTTCGTTTAGATTGCCTGTCATTGCTTTAGTTCACCACGCGAACAAGTAATTTTGCACCATCTCGCTTCATCGCCGCTCAAATCTTCCGCTATCTTTTATTCCATGACTTTTTCCAAGAGCTCACGCAATCGAATCCTCGCTCGATGCAATCGACTTCGCACCGTTCCAACGGGCAAATCCAGAATTTCGGCGATCGCATCGTAATCCAACTCTTCCATCTCTCTTAAAACTAAAATTGAACGGTGTTCACTCGAAAGACGGTCGAGCGCTTCATACAACTGAATCGCTTCTTCCTGTCTTTCGATGGAATGATTCGGCAACGGGGCTCCATCTGGAAAATCCAATCGCACCTTTGCTTCATCACCATCGAGTGAGACCCCTCGCTTTCTTCGACGCAATCTCGTAATCGCCACGTTGTAAGCAATTCGGTAGAGCCACGTAAAAAAAGCACTCTTGCCTTGAAAAGAATCGAGCTTAGAGAAGGCCAAGACAAAAGCATCTTGGACAACGTCTTCCGCTTCGGACTCGTTTCGAAGGATCTGAACCATGCCGTTATAAAGGCGGTCTTGGTACTTCTGCACCAAAAAACCAAAGGACTCCGTGTCCCCGTCGATCGTTCGACAGATCCACTCGCGATCCTCGTGTTTTGCCCTCGGATTGTTCATTGCTTTGACTTCAAAAGCACTGTTTTAGTTCCCAAAAAACAGTAAACAGACGGTGATTATCATCAATGCCAGCTATCACTACGGCAATTGTAGCTACTTTTGCTGATAAAATCCGAGATTTAAACAGGTAAAACTGGCTTTGCATTAGGTCGCCGCGCCAAGGCGAGCAGAGAGATTCCAAGAATAATCATGGCGACGCTGATTAACTGAGAAATCGTTAGACCGGTGCCGAGTTGACCTTTTTCGTCGATACGAATCAATTCCATTAAAAATCGACCGATTGAATAAAGTATCAACATCAGGGCAAAAACCTCTCCGTCGTACTTTCTGACCGTCCAATAAAACCAAAGAACGAGGCATAACAAAAAGGCGTTAATCGCACTGTAGATTTGAGTTGGGTAGACGGGTCTCGAGCGAGCTGGCAACTCGGCTACCGGCAACGTAATTGCGGGGACGGCCCCTCCCTCACGACGACTACTTTCCAGACTAATTAGCAGAGAAATCGACTCGGAACCATTCTTCTTCTCAAAACGAATATAACGCTCGTCTGGTGCACTGATCGAAAACTCGTCTCCGACTTGCACCCCTTGCCTCGCCGCTGGACTGCCTTGCTCAACGGCCTCAACAAGCCATCGAAACCCCGACGTCGAATTCAGATTTTCAGTCGCCTTAATTCCAATTAAAGCACCACTATCTAGTTGGGCCATATAAGGTGGCGACCCCGGCGGAAAGGTTACGCTCGGTAACGGAGCCTCGCAGATTCCGCCATAACAGCAGCCGTTCATCAAACAACCCAACCGACCAATCGCTAACCCAAGTGCCATGCCGGGAGCAATCAGATCTGCGGTTCTAGCAAGCGGCAGCTTATTAATTTTCAGATAAGCCACCCCCGCGATCATTCCCCCAATCAAGCTTCCATAAACAACCAGCCCGCCCTTGGTCATATCAACTACCGCCAAAAGAAGTTGACCGAACGACGCGCCGTTGGCAAAAAAATCATCAGATTTCTGAATCACATAAAAAATTCTAGCGCCAGCAATACCGACAAGAATCATCCAAAATCCAAGACTAATGACTTGATCGGAAGTCAGCCCTACGGCGGGAGCTCGAAAGATCGCAAGGGCAAATCCCGAAACGATGGCACACACGAGAAAAATACCGTAACCGCGAATCGCAAGCCCGACAGTAATCGCGGGCCCCGTCGGATCCTCCGGATTAATTCCGGAAATCTCAAGAACTGGAAGAACAAACTGAATCATTAACGCCACGGCAGCAAATACCGGCACAAAGCTCCAAACCTCCTGGCCGGCACCGTGTTTCATCCACAGAAAACCGAGAATTGCGATACCGATGATAAGCCACGCCACCAACAAGGGACCTTCAAACACCCAATGTGGAATAAAAATTAGTGTTTGATTCATACTTGTTTTCTCAATTAATTGAACCGCTTCAGCAACCAATCTCCGTTCGCTGTACGTTCCTTGTTCCAAATTAGAACCGAAAGCCATCGGTTTCGGCTAGAGTAGTTTAATTCCGAGGAGCGTTTCGCATTCTCAGTGCGCAATCTAACAAAGGAAAATCAACCTTCCGAGAATACTCGATTGTCAATTAATCGAGTTTCACCAACATAAGCTGCAATCAATGCGACCGCCGGCAAAACAATCGGATCAGCCATCTCCAGAGAATCGGGGTGAGCAATAATTGCGTAGTCAATCCTCTCTACCCCCGAATCAATCAACATTTGCCTCATTTCCGTGACCACTTCAAATCCATCCCGTTGCCCCGATTGAATCTGAGCCTCGACGTGGAGAAGTGTTTTATTTAACGACAACGCAATCGCTCGCTGCTCTGGCGAAAGAAACACATTCCTGGAGCTTAAGGCCAATCCGTCAGTGTCCCGAACAATTGGGCACACTTTAACTTCCGTCGGGACATTTAAATCGCGAACCATCTGTCGGATTACCATCGCCTGCTGATAATCCTTTTGCCCAAAATAAGCCCGATCTGCGCAAGTCATATTCAATAGTTTAAGAACTACCGTTACGACACCGCCAAAATGGGTAGGTCGGAATTCTCCTTCGAGACGACGGGCAACCGCCGGCGGCGTAACGCTGGTTGTAAAGTCGGCGGGATAAACCTCCTCTTGATTTGGAGCAAAAACGTAGCCAATTCCCTCGGCAGCAAGCTGCTCGATGTCACTTTCCAATGTCCTTGGGTATCGTGATAAATCCTCCTGAGGCGCAAACTGGGTCGGATTTAAAAAGATCGTCGCGATCGTTTCGTCATTCTCTGCCAGCGAAGCCCTCACCAGACTAAGATGCCCCTCATGCAAGGCTCCCATCGTTGGAACAACACCAATGGTGCGGCAACTTTTCCTCAGTCCCTGCACGACCTTAGACAATTCCGCGACAGTGGATATGATTTCAACCTTCAAAATAACTCCTCAGACAAACGGCGGGAAAAATACGGACTCGAGAAATTTCAGTCGAGCATCTCGTTTTTTTTCTGGTTTCTCCAGATAAACAGCAAATCAAAGCATAGAAAAATAAAAACGCGAGCGAATAATAGACAACACAACCAAGGTGGCCGTAAGTACCAATTGTTAGGATTAAACGTGTTGAGGCGAAGGTAGAATTTAATTTCTATCAGAAGGGCGATAATAGAGAAAAGGGCTAAAAATACGGTATACTGAAGCGGATACCATTAGGCATCGAATTTGATTAGAGCTGTCAGAGGCGAATATGAACCCCAAACCACCCGGCCCAACGAACGACCCCCAACCGGAGAATCAGGATAATTCCGAAGAGGTCTTGGACGATAACGAGGGTGGGAGTCGGTTTCTACTGTTCAACGTCATGCCTAGCTGGCTGGTGAGTTTCCTATGCCATATCGCCATCATTATCATACTCGCGATCATGGTCATGCCCGCAAAAGAAAGCAAAGTTGTTTCACTTCAAGCGGGCGAACAAGCAGCTGAGGCGCTTGATTCCTTCGAAATGAATTTCGACACTTTGGACTTCAATGTTGAAGAAGCTGTCGAACAGGAATTCTCGGAGCAGGAAACCACAGAAGTCACCGAAATGGTAGACACCGCGCTGCCGGAAGCCGAAGTTGATTTTGGAAACATCCTCGGCGCCGACGAAGTCGCGCTCGAATCCGAAATGCTCGGTGCACTCGAAACAGCCGACATGAGTTCGGAAACCTCAAGCCGCTCCGGCAACTCAAAAGGTCAACTTCTAAAAGAATACGGCGGGAACTCGGCTTCCGAAGAATCGGTCGCACTCGCCCTCAAGTGGATTGTCAAACACCAGCTAGAGGATGGTGGCTGGAGTCTTGACCACACCATCGGACCGGGTAACTTCCGTGATAGTCCCGATCCGGGGAATATTCCACAGGCTCGAGGCGCCGCCACTGCGCTCGCAATTTTACCGCTGCTCGGCGCAGGCCATACCCACCAGACCGGTGAATACAAAGACGAAGTTCGTCGAGGCTTAATATTCCTAATGTCTCGCGCGAAGCGAGCTCAACGAGGATTGTCTTATTTAGAACCGGGCGGAAGCATGTATTCGCACGGCCTGGTCTCTATCGCACTTTGTGAAGCCTACGCGATGACCAAAGATCCAGAGTTAGTGAATTACGCTCAGGGAACCTTGTGGTATATCGAACAGGCTCAGGATCCCGTTGGCGGTGGCTGGCGTTATCAACCGCGTCAACCCGGCGATACTTCCGCAGTTGGCTGGCAATTAATGGCTTTAAAAAGTGGAAAGATTTCCGGCTTGGCAATTCAGCCCAAGACCTACAAATTGGTCGAAAAATTTCTGGATAGTGTTTCCACGAGCGGAGGTGCGTTTTACGGCTACGCCGGTCCCCCCGTCGGAACGCCGGCGAATGCCTGTACAGCTGTTGGCCTCTTATGCCGCATGTATATGGGGTGGGACAAAGAGGTCCCCGGGCTCGGCCGAGGAATTGATGCTCTCGCTGAGCGAGGCCCAAGCATGGCGTCAAAGAATTCCGCTGACATGTACTACAACTACTACGCCACTCAAGCCATGAAACACATCGGTGGAAAAAAGTGGAAGAATTGGAACGCAAAAATGCGGGATTTCCTCGTGAAATCTCAAGAAACCGAAGGCAACATGGCGGGGAGTTGGCATTTTGACAATGGACACGCCGCTGAACGTGGGGGCCGCCTTTACTCAACTTCGCTCGCCTGCATGACGCTTGAAGTTTATTATCGGTACCTTCCACTCTACGGCGACAAAGCAGCCAACGACGAATTCCCGCTCGACTGATTGACCTTCAGCTTCATTCGCCTATCAAAGAAGCAGTTAAATTAAAGTCAATATTCGCCGCGCTCACTATTTAACCGCTAAAATCCAAAGGCGACTACCAGCGGAATAAGCAGGCGCCCCAAGTCAACCCGGCACCGAATCCTACCATCAAGACATTGTCTCCAGATTTGATTCGACCTTGTTCTAGCGCTTCGGCGATCGCAATCGGAATACTCGCAGCCGAGGTGTTTCCGTATCGATCCAAATTGACAAAGACTTTCTCTTTTTCAATCCCCAACTCGTCAACCGCGGCATCTATGATCCGGACGTTTGCCTGATGTGGAATAAAAAGATCGATGTCTGACAAAGCTAGATTCGCTTTCTCAAGCATTTCGTTCACGATCTCTGGAATCAAACGAACCGCCCACTTAAAAACTGTCCGCCCATCCATTACCAGGTACTGTTCCTTGCGATCAAGCACTTCCTGGCTAAGTGGTTTTTTAGATCCTCCACCGGGTGCTTTAAGTGCGTTCCCCAAGCCCCCTTCTGATGCCAAACGATAAGCCAGAATCCCTGATGCGGCAGACTCGTCAGCCGTATCATCCGCAGAGATTAAGACCGCCCCTGCCCCATCTCCAAATAGCGGGTATGTCTTTTTATCTTCTGGGTTCATTAACATGGTTAAGGTCTCAGCACCAATCACCAAGGCATTGCGACTGCAACCCGTTTTTACCGCCTGACTCGCGGTCACCAAACCATACATAAAACCGGAACACGCAGCATTTAAATCGTAGGCCGCCGCGTTGCATCCGAGGTGTGACTGGACAATACATGCCGTCGAAGGGGTCGGGTAATCCGGCGTCACCGTAGCAACAATGATCAAATCGACCTCGCTCGCAGCAACACCGGCTTTTTCGAGACACTGTTCCGCTGCTCGAATCGCCATGTCACTGGTCGACTCTCCTTCGGCAACGTGGTAACGCCCCTGAATTCCAGTACGCTGGTAAATCCATTCAGCGTCGCAACCGAGCGCATTGAGCGCCTCGTTCGGCACCCACTTTGACCCCGGGCTTACCCCGGCGCTAACGACCTTAATTCCCGATAGATTCGAGACTAAAGGGGGCTTTTTCTTGGCAACCGAGACGCGCCCAACAAAGACTTTTCTCTCAATCTCGGTAGGGACACGAGATGGGCGAATATTCAGCCTCTGTGACTGTTCGTCGAGATACGGCATAGGATTTGGAGCTCAATGGCTCTCGCCCAAGGGATTTATGATTTTGAGACCGCTGGAACTTAATCCAACAGCAACCTTGAAGGTGAAGGCTGCTTCGGCGGTTCATAGGGATACCACATTTTGGAAATTCCTCCGATACCAGTCCTACAGAGAACTCAATGGCCGTTTTGAACGGATTTTAAACACTCATCCGAGAGCCAACCGAGCCCGCAAACACACCCACAATCTCCTATCCTCATTAACAGCAATGACTTACACACAACCAAGCTGAAATCACATCACGAAGATCAGCTCAAAAAGGAGCACCAATAACCCCCCTTTTGGGGGTATCAAAACTATGACAATTCGATAGATTAGTGGCTCGCCGTTACGGAAAACGATTTCATTAAACCTGATCTTTGAAAAAGCGAAAAAACGTATGAGCCTACTGGCAATCGTATATCATTTAGTTCCGGAAGCTCCAATTTTGGTTGCTTATAACCGGGAAGAACCTCTCGACCGAATTTGCCCCGCACCTTCGATTCAATCTGGAAAACCTCGTATTTTAGCGAGTATCGACCAGCAAACCGGCGGAACGTACCTCGGTATGAACCAAGACGGAATGTTTGTGGGCGTGGTAAGGCGTAAAAAATACGATACGCCTATGAATCCAAGATCCCGTGGTGCATTGACGCGAGAGATGCTCAAGTGCAGCTCCGCACAAGCTGCGGTCGATTTCGCACTAGAGGAACTCCACTCGGGCCAATACGGTGGTGCCAATTTTTGTGTCGCCGACCCGGATTCTGGCTGGATGATCCACTCGAGAAACGAGACCGATGTTACAGAACTACAGCAAGGACTGTGCATTATCGGCGATCGTGACATGAACGATCCCCAAGACGAGCGAGCCGCAATGGCTCAGCGTCTGTTGACCCTCCAAACACTTGATTCACCCGTTAAGTTTTTGGCCGTTGCAAGCAAGGTTCTCGCCAGAACCCCAACGGCACCAGGTCGACCAAGCATGGTCGTAAAAGAAAAAGACTACGGTACGGTCAGCTCAACTTTGATCTCACTGGGTGTGAAACCACGGGATGCGATTTACCAATATTCCAATGGCTCACCCGACGAATCTAAGTTTGAAGACTATTCACCTTTACTTCGCGATATCCTTAGCCGCGGGCTACGTGAGTCACGAACTAAAGCGGAAGTCTGAAATTTGACACGCTGATAATTCATTTCAATCAAAAAAGCGGTCGAGCTTTCGACCGCTTTTTTAATTTCAGGAACATTCCAAGGACACGCGAACGAACGATTCCACAAGGGTGCTGCCGATAAGGCGACGCATTCGCATAATCCCTCAGACATCCTTATTTGTGTCGCGTTTCCAACGCCTTTAAAAATTCATAGGAAGGTTGCTTGGTAGGCACTCTCTCCTCCATCAATTGCTGAGACTCATCCGCTGTTGCAAGCCGACAAAGCAAGGCATTCACTTCTTTTCCGACTTCAATCGCCGCCCCCGTCTTTCGCAACACATAGGCTATTTTCTGCGCCTGATCGCGTGGAATTTCAAGCTGTTCGGCAAGCTGCTTAGTCGTGAATGGCTCAGGAAGATCGCTGGGTAGCAATTGATGTAGATCTTCGAGAGTCCGAAAAAAACACGCATCTTCTAATTCTAGAATCTGACGATCGTGAACAATAAAATCATTGGATCGCTTTCTTCTCCGCCGCCCATGCCCTGGATATCTGATTTCTTCAATCTGAATCATCGGCGTAATCAGAGTGAGATTGGGATGTGGAAAAACACGTGTGAAGTAAATCAACTCATCAAACAAATCGAGAATCGACCCTTTTGTTGGGCTCCATCGCCGGTCGATCTCTCTGCCTCCCTTTTTACTGAGTTTGATTAGACGCTTTCGCATTACCAACGGTTTAACCACATCAACGGTATACCCCTCTTCCAGCAGTCGCTGTATTTTGTCGCGAATCGAAGCGAGGCCGCTTCGTTGAATTTCAATCAGGCGCCGCCCACAAACGACGTCGATCCGGTAATTACCCAACTTAACTTCAAGATGCGCACCGGGATCACAGAACTCGTCTTTCAACTGTCGGTGAAGTGTGGTTTCCATCGGTTGTCCAAAAAGTAGATTCCGCTCGCTCACCATCGCTCGCGGCACGCTCAACATGCGTTTTATCGACGTTTATTTTTGCGCCCGTCAGTCGAATCACAATGACAGCATCGACAAACACGCGCCAAAACACAACTAAAGTTGACCCAGATTTCGCAGCTTTGCTATACTCCGATTTGCGACCAAACAAATTGACTCAAGCTTACGAATGAGGCGGTAAATGACGATAGTTCTTACCTCCCTTGGACACCGCTGAGTTCACATCGGCTCCGCTCTAAAACTCAACTTGCTTTTCAGGATACTAAATCATGTCAACGTCTACTTCACGAGGAATTCTTGAGGAGATCACCCACTGCATTGGCAACACGCCGCTGGTTCGGATGCGACGAGTTACCGAAGGCTGCGTTGCCAGTGTTATTGCAAAGGTCGAAAATATGAACCCTTTGTGGAGCGTCAAAGATCGAATTGGTCGGGCGATGATCGACGCCGCTGAGCGTGACGGTCTGATTAATTCTGAGACCACCATCATTGAGCCAACCAGTGGGAACACGGGGATCGCATTAGCTTACGTCTGTGCTGCTCGTGGCTACAAAATGCAGGTGACGATGCCAGATTCTATGTCTATCGAACGGCGTAGACTGGTAGCTGCACTCGGTGCTGAGGTAATCCTCACTCCCGGTGCCGAGGGAATGCCTGGTGCAATCCGAAAGGCAACAGAAATTGCCAATTCGGGTGGTAACTATTTCATGCCACAGCAATTCAACAACCCCGCCAATCCAGAAGTTCATCGCCGCACGACCGCCGAAGAAATTTGGCGAGACACCGACGGGCAAATCGACATCCTTGTCGCCGGGGTTGGAACTGGCGGAACAATTACCGGCTGCAGCGAAGTCTTAAAAGCCAAAAAGCCCGACTTAGTTTCTATCGCCGTTGAACCTGCAACGAGCCCGGTAATCACGCAACGCAAATCCGGCGAGGATTTAATGCCTGGAAAACATAAAATCCAGGGCATTGGAGCTGGATTTATCCCCGGTGTACTCAACGTCGATATTATTGACGAAGTAATGACGGTCACCGATGAAGAGTCAGTTGAAATGGCAAGAGCGATGGCGACTCAGGAAGGGCTATTTTGCGGCATCAGCTGCGGTGCTGCTGCCTCGGCTGCCATTAAGGTCGCTAAACGTCCAGAGAATGAAGGTAAGATGATCGTAGTCATGCTTCCAGATCTTGGCGAGCGTTATCTTTCCACCAATCTCTATCCGTCGGGCGAGTAAAATCCGCTAAAATTTGGATCTTTCACGCCGGCTAACCCCGGCGTTTTTTTTGCTTACTCAACGCTTGCGAAAATATCATCAAACGTGTCACGTATTTTGCGTCGTTGTTCATCCACAACCATTTCGAGCTGATCAGCATTTTCGTACTGCAGGAGAAAGGCCAGCTTGTCCATTTGTTTTTTACATTCCGGCAAATCATGACGCGCAGCGGTATTCATTAATCGCAACCGAGCCTCGACGGTTCTCAGCAATCGATAGCCAGTTCGCAAAATTTCTCCCAATTCACGATCAAGGAATCCAGCCAATTCCAATTGCGAGATTGCCTTCAGTGTTCCCGGAACAAGAACTTCTGGATTGGTTTTTGCATACTTCAATTGAAGCATCTGGATCGCAAACTCGATATCGACTGTCCCTCCACGGCCACGCTTCAAGTTACGAGAATTGCAATCTTTTTGCATTGCCAACCGCATCGTTTGAATCTCTCCGGTCATCTCCGGTAACCAGGTTTGCCCCAGAATAATCCGCTGAACCATAAGGGTGATGCGTTTACAATTAGCGTCAACTCCAAAAACTGGACGTGCCTTGCAGAGCGCCTGACGCTCCCAGAGCTGACCTTTCCCAGAAGAAAAATAACGGTAAAACTCATTCGTAGAAACGGCCAATGCGCCACTTTTTCCAGTCGGCCTCAGTCGACTGTCTAGTTCGTACAACCGACCATACTGCGAATGCTGGGTAATCGTCTGCGTGATTGCCACGGCAAGCTCACTGAAGAAAAATTGCTCCGTAATTCCTTCCTGAAAAAAATCGACAAAACAGTTTCCCGCCGCAGTCGGTGAAGCAACTGCCTCAGAA
>JAPOIJ010000172.1 GCA_029979005.1 Planctomycetota bacterium
AAAGACATGGTCAATGGCAACCGGTGCCGCGGACGACACTACTGAGTCCCAAGTGGTTGAACTGGATAATGGCCGGTTGATGCTCAATTGTCGGTTTAATCGTGAGTCGGCGCGTGTCGTGATGACGACGGAAGATATGGGCAAAACTTGGAAAGAGCACTCAACGTCTCGACAAAATTTGATTGAGCCAGGTGCTTGTATGGCGAGTTTAATAAACGTGAACCGCGAGTTGATTTGGCGTGGAATCCTACCACGCAATGATCGGCCACTTTTACTTTACTCGAACCCGAATTCACTTCGCGGAAGAAACCACATCACGATCAAGGCATCCCTGGACAATGGCATGACCTGGCCCCATCAAACTCAGCTGTTGCTGGACGAAGCACCGGGCCGGGGTTATTCCTGTATGTCAATGATTGACGCAGAAACGGTGGGGATTTTGTATGAGGGTAGTCAAGCCGATATGACCTTCCAGGCAATTAAGCTGAAAGACATTCTGTCGCCTCCCGTCTTGCAAAAAACTGCTAATCCTAAATTTTCACTTTCGCCTCTGCCGAGTGAAGCGTTGAAATCGAATCAGGCCACATCACTTTCTGTATCGCGTGTGTTTCAGAGCGGTATGGTGCTTCAGGCAGATCAAGACATACGGATTTGGGGATTGGCTCCGGCAAGGCGGGAGGTCCAAGTAGAATTTGTAAATCATTCGATTCAGGTTAAATCTGATGATGTTGGAAGGTGGGTAGCCACGATTCCTCCGTGTGTCAGCAGTTTTCGGGAACGCCAATTAAGGGTGCGCTCGGGAAGTGAGGCTGTTGAGCTGGATCGCATCTTGATTGGAGAGGTTTGGTTGTGTGCGGGGCAATCGAATATGCAGTGGCCTGTCCACCAATCTTCAAACGGTCGCAGTGCGTTGGATTCGTGTTTCGATGAAAATTTAAGACTATTGAATTTTCAAGGCAGAGTGGGCGGAAATGCAGGTGTTTACCAGCAGGATTCGTTCGATGCGTTAAGATCGGAAGTTTTTGGTCAAGGGACGTGGGAAGTCGCTAACTCGAGGTCTGTCAAAGATTTTTCTGCAGTTGGTTACTATTTTGGAAAAGAAATTAGATCGGTTCTTAAGTGCCCCGTCGGGTTAATTAATGTTGCTTCTGGGGGAACTCCGGTTGAATCATGGGTTGAACCGAAGTTTCTTGCTGGCCGACCTGATCTCAAAGGAATGGTGACTGGTAATTGGCTCGAAAATCCAGCGTTGGATGATTGGTGTAAAACTCGGGCACGCGGGAATCTAAGGGATGGTTTGCGCGGGGTTTTTGAGATGGCGCAAGACGAGTTAGGGCCTAATCACACATTTAAGCCGGGGTTTATGCATGACTCGGCGATTGTCCCCTTTCAACCTATGGCGCTCGCTGGCGTCTTATGGTATCAGGGCGAATCGAATGCAGAGTCGCTTGAGCGCGTAAAACAATACGACGGAGTTTTTCCGATGTTGATTGAGTCGTGGCGGAAAGGTTTTCAGAATCCCAATTTGCCGTTTGCATTCGTTCAGTTGCCTGCGATGGATCGTCCTTTTTGGCCCGAGTTCCGCGAGTATCAGCGGCGTAGTCTCAGTCGATTATCAGACGTTGGCATGGCGATAACGATGGACGTTGGCGATCGGTTGAATGTTCATCCAGCTAGTAAGCAACCCGTTGGAAAGCGTTTGGCCGCGTGGGCCGTGAGTTATGTCTATTTAAGAGATGGAGTGAAATCAGGGCCGCTGTTCAAGTCATGCGTTCCGGTCGGTGATTCACTTGAAATCGCCTTTTCATCGGTGGGGAACGGCCTCAAGAGCACTAATGGTCAACCCATCCGTCACTTTGAGATCGCCGGTGAAGATGGGCGGTTTTACCCTGCTGTTGCAGAGTTGAAACATGGCATTGTTAGACTCTCCCATCCAAAAGTTCCAATGCCTACGGATGCGAGGTATTCATGGTACCCTTTTCCAGATCCACCGGTAAATCTGGTAAACTCGGCGGGATTTCCAGCGAGTCCATTTACCACGCAAAAAAAATTCTAGGCCGATCAAACAGCGAAACATTGCAATTTATCGATGCTTGGATTCAATTGGTAACCCGAGTAACGCCGTTTGTGATCGTGCTGGCCAGGCCGCGAGTGAATCATCAGGTCTTTTTCACTCATTGTATGCGACGTTGCGTGATTTTCGATGATAGGGCCATGAGTTAGTTAGGCGGTAGCGAATAATGCTTCATGAAAAAAGTGTTACGGGAATGAAGGGGGGGCTGTCGGCGATCTTCACTCCCTTCGATTCCTCGAATGAAATTAACTTCGATGCATTGTCTTCGATCGCGGAGTATCAGTTGAGTCATGGGCTTAAGGGGTTTTACGCTACCGGAACCACTGGCGAGGGATTACTTTTGACTTCTGAAGAGCGAACCTCAGTGGTTCGCCATCTGGTCGAACATTTCGGAGATCGAGCGACAGTAGTGGCGCACGTGGGACATCCGAGTACTGACGTTTCGGTGAATCTCGCGAAGGCTGCCGCGGAAGTTGGTGCTGATTGGATTTCTTCGGTTGCTCCGATTTATTATGGAACCACTTTCGAGGGGATGGTGCGTCATTATTCGGCGATATCAAATGCGACTGATCTTCCTTTCATGGCGTACTCTTTGGGCGGTGTGATTGATCCCGTGCGCGATGCAGCATTGTTTGAATTAAAAAATGTTTGCGGCTTGAAATACACTGGGGCAAATTTCTTTTCGGTTCAACAATTGAGGCGTCGAATCGAGCGTCCGGTAGCCATGATGAGTGGGTTTGATGAACAATTTGTAGCTGGACAATCGTTTGGTTTTGATGGTGGAATCGGATCGACATATAATTTTGGCCCCCAGTTTTATTCGGGTATCTACGAGAATTATCACGCGGGAAACGTTGCCGAAGCCGCTCGCCTCCAATCGCAAATAAACTTGGTGACAGATTTGATGATTCAGTACGAAAATCGTTCGTATTGGAAGTCGATTATGCGATACATCGGCTTTGACTGTGGTGGTTTTCGAATGCCCTACGGCCCCATTAGTGATGCTGAGTACCAGGCATTTGCGGAAAGGCTGGACGCATTAGGGGTCTTGGAGCGCAATGATGGGAAGTAGTTTCAACATCGACAAAGGGACGCAACGGGGGTATGAGTTGGGTTGGTGTGGGCCACTGATGCGGTGCATTGGATTAGCCGTTTTCGGTTTAATGCTTCAAGTTTCCAGTCTGCCCGCTCAGGACGGAGCTAATAGGCAACCGTTGGAGTTTAATGCGTTACCGGATCTTCCAGATGCCATTGGTGTGGCCGGGCCGATTGTTGGCGTTGATCAGGATCGACTAATCGTCGCTGGAGGTGCAAACTTTGCGAGTCCGGAGAACCCGAGGTTGTGGGAGCTTCCCAAGATTTACCACGATCGTGTTTGGGTAATGGAGGTAGACCGCGGTGGTGATTCGCCGACGTATTCTTGGAGAACTACCAAAACTCCATTGCGATTGAGCGAAAAAATTGGTTACGCATCGGTAGTCAGTACGAAACATGGAATTTTGGTTTTAGGTGGCGAAGACGCTAATGGACTGACAGCAAGAGCTTATTTGTTGAAGGTGCGTGAAAAACAAGCGGGGCTCGGATTAGAAGTTATTGAACTTGATCAGCAAATCCCTGATTTGCCTGCTGCATGCAAGGGCGGAGGGGCGGCCGTGATTGGAGATTACGTTTATTTGGTCGCCGGAGAAATGCTGGATGAAGCTGGTGTAGCCAACGGCAGTCGTGCCTTGTGGCGGCTAAATCTTAAAAATCTATCTTTTGATTCCGATACTAACGTGAATCAGCAAAACGAGCTTTGGGAACCGTTGCCTGAATGGCCATCCGAAGGACCTCCGCGGATGTTTCCATTGGTGTCATCGCAGCACGATGGATTTAAAGAAAGATTGTTAATCTTCAGTGGGCGATATTTCCCCAAAGGGAAGGATCATGCCGATGCCGGAAATCTGGTTTTTTTGACGGATGCATGGTCTTTTGATCCAACTGGCCTGTCGGGCGAGAGTAAGACTGATTTGTGGAAAAAAATCGCCAACTGTCCTGTTCCGATGACCGCAGGCACTGCCGTTTCCTATGGCCCCGCGCATGTAATCGTACCGGGGTATGCGACTGGAGAGATTTTGAAGGAACAATTGAAATCCGGGACGCCGATGAAAGATTTTGATCATCCTGGTTTTCCAAAGTTAGCTTACGCCTATCACACCATTACCGATAGCTGGACTGAATTTGGAGCCATGCCTGCTAATCAGGTTACAACGCCAGCGGTTCGTTGGGGGAAGGATCTGTTTTTGATTAGCGGTGAAATTCAACCGCGTGTCAGGACGCGCAAAGCTTGGCGGATCGAGGTGTTGGAAAATAAACGCTCATTCGGGTGGCTTAACATGACCGTGGTCGTGCTCTATTTGCTTTCGATGGTAGGGGTGGGCGTTTATTTTACATTTCGGAATCGATCGACGGATGATTATTTTCGAGGGGGAAAATCGATTCCATGGTGGGCCGCAGGTTGTAGTATTTTTGCAACGATGCTCAGTTCCATTACTTACATGGCGGTACCTGCTAAGGCATTTGCTCAGGATTGGGTTTATGCGTTGGGGAACGTTTTAATACTAGGTGTCGCCCCGATTGCTGTTTATGTTGCGTTGCCGTTTTTTCGGCGGATCGATGCGACCAGTGCCTATGAATACCTTGAATTGAGATTTAATCGGACCGCAAGATTGATAGGCTCGGGTAGTTTCAGTTTGTTTCATATCTTTCGAATGGGAGTTGTCCTGGCGCTTGCGGGACTCGCATTGGCGAGTGTTACTCCGCTGAATCCCGCGCAGTGCGTGTTAGTAATGGGCGGATTATCAATTATTTATTGCACGCTTGGTGGGATTGAGGCAGTCATTTGGACAGACACTGTCCAGACGTTTGTTTTAATAGGTGGAGCGATTGCCTGTATTGTATTCGCAGTGATGGGGGCGGAGTCGGGTAGCTTTGCACAGGCGGTGGACGCGGGAAAATTTCATTTAGTTAATTTTGAGTTTGGTACCGACTCGTTTGCAATCATGGCGGTTTGGGTGGTGGTTATTGGCGGTTTCGGTCAAAATCTCGCGAGCTACACTGCCGATCAAGCCGTTGTGCAACGCTATATGACGACCCCCGATCAAAAGCTGGCGGCCCGATCCATTTGGCTAAATGGATTGATGGCAATTCCTGCAGCCGTCATCTTTTTTGGTATGGGTACCGCATTCTGGATGTTCTACCGATCCCACCCTGAAAATTTGGATCCTACCATCGCTGCGGATCGGATCATGCCACATTTTATCAGCCAGGAGCTTCCCATTGGGATTGCTGGATTAGTGGTGGCAGGTATTTTTGCGGCTGCCCAATCCACGGTTTCAACCAGTATGAATTCCGGGGCAACTACGATCGTTACGGATTTTCTAAAACCGGCATTGCGGTTGTCAGGTGAGAGTCAGGCACTTTGGCTCGCGCGGGCGATTACTTTGGCGATGGGGGTGCTAGGAACGGCTGCGGGATTAATTTTTATCAATCCCGATATTAAGAGTCTGTTTGACGAGTTTATCGGAATACTCGGGATGTTTCTCGGTGTGCTCGCTGGGCTGTTTGCCTTGGGTGCAACGACTCGCCGGGCTAATGGAGTCGGCAGTCTGATTGGTGCGCTGTCGGCGATTCTGTTTATGACGGCTTTGTTTTTTGCTGCGAAAGACAACTCGCTTGGAATCTACTTTCGCAGTTGGTTTGATTTCGTTGGCTGGGGCATTTACCGAGTCAACGGTTACCTGTATGCGTTCATAGGAATTGCGGTTTGCTATTCGGTCGGATACGTCGCGAGTTGGTTTCTTGGGAAACAGACAAAAGATATTTCGGGTTTGACTCTGTGGGAATAGCAGCGGGATGCTGTGCTGGCTACGTTTTAAAAACCTTTCTGAGCCGGCAGCGGCGCAGATCAGCTCGCAGTTTTTTTCTTGTTATCCAAGGTGGTTAGCAGCAACCGCAAGGCAAATCCAAAGGGGACGATGGAGGTTACAACGACCAAAATCGTCGTGATCAGCCAATTTTGGTCACTGGTGTCTCGGTTTGAATAGGCAAGAACATTCAGCCAGAAATTGAAAACACTCCACATTAAAATACTGCAACAAACGAGCAATGTCGCTAGATAGGCGATCACTGCCTGTAGTTTTTTTGCAGTCATGGGTTTGGATTTGATTTCTTGTGTGTTCATTGTATCTGGATTTTGGTTTGTTCAGGGAAGCGATCGTTTGGTCAGATCGGTAAGGTGAGCAAAGGGATGATCAATTTTAAACTGGTTCGATGGACACTCGGCCGCAGTGCCAACCGCAGGTTGCGGCAAAAATTGTCGTGATCAGCCCCTTAAAGAATACGGCCGGAATCGTCAAACCGAGATTTAAGAACGGGGGCATGAATTCAAACCCGCGAATAAACAACAGGAGTCCGCTGAATATTGCTGCAATCACCAGTATGGCGATTAACTGGTATAACGATTTCCATAGTTGAATGGCCTCAGTGCCGGTTTGAAACGCATCAATGTTAACGACATTGAACGGGCTGCGACTGTACCACACGCTCGTCAGGAACAATGGTGCTACCAGTAATTGCATCGGTAGTATGAGGACGGGAAGGAATAACATAATGATTCCAGCTGCTAAAAAACTGAATCCAAAGACGAGTACGGTCGAGGTAAGTTCATTAAGCCCTTTGTTTTTCCAAGAATTTACAGTTCTACAGCCAAGTGCCGCATCGCGAAAAATGTAAGCTGACGTATAGAGCAGCATGAGCCAGCCGAGCAGGTACGGGAGTCCGCCCATCAGCAGCCAAGTTACGAAGTTGAAAAATTTTTCAAAGGCCGTTGAATTCTCATTGGTGTCGGGGGAGGCGTAGGACGGAGAAATAGACTCCATGGCTACCGCTCCGCCGCACATCAGCAGGATTGCCAATGCAAATCGCCAGACGGTATTTCTTGCCAATAGCATCGCGATGGCGGATTTAAATTGCGCTCCCAAATCCGTGGCGGGAAAGTCTTGTGAATCCGGGTCGGCTGAATTTTCACGATGGCTAAAGACGGTGCCTTGTTCGGCGGATCGTTGTTTTTGCTGTGCTTTTTCAAGTCGCTCACGGCGAGATTGAGGGGCCAGTTCTCGTCCGGTCTTGATTGGAGGAAGTTCAGATTTGTTTTTCTGTTCCGCGTTCGTTTGGGGACTTGGCGCCGATGGCTTGTTGGACGTGACGCTAGGAGCAGTCGGTTGGTCAGTGGGGTATTCTGGTTCTAACGTTAATTCGTCGCTGAGTTGTTCGGGCGCTGGTGGTCGTTTGGGCGCCAATAAATCCTCAGAAGGACCATCAAGTCCATAACTTGGGTCGATCTCTATTTTGGGTTTTTCGATCGGATCGCTCAACTTCAATTCGTCATCATCGGCGACTTCAATAGAGCTCTTATCTGCTTGGGGAGTCGTAGGTTGCTGCCATATCGGTTTCTGAATTTTTCGTTCGCTGAGAGGATCGATAGGAATTTTTGTGAAGCACTCAGGACATTCAATCGTGGAACCAATCTTGTCTGCTTCGATATGGATAAGTGAGTCGCAAATTCTACAGGTGACACTATGTGCAGAATCCCCTCCGTAAAGTCCTCCAAGCCCATCAATCTTAAGCAACGCAATCGGATCGGATTCTTCTTCGGTTGAGAGTTTCTCCAATTGGACATCGGCGGCAGGTTGGAGGCTTTCATCTAAAGTTTCTTCATCGTCGAGTTCGAGCCCATTACTTTCACCATCGCCTGTCTCTGAATGGGGAGCTGCGAGAGTAGGTTGAGATTCCGGGGTTGAATGGTCGGGATCGTCGTCTTCGATGGGGCTCAGTTTCAGTTCGGATGTTTCTTCGTCAAAGATATCTTCAAAGAGATTGGAGGCAACCGTGGACTCAGGTACGACGACGGTTCGTACGCATTCTGGACAAATGACGCGCTGGCCTGACTTTTTCGAATTAACCGAAATCGTCGCGTTGCATTCTTGGCATTCAAATTCGATATTATCTGCGTCGGCCAATGTTAAACCCCGAATCATTCAGCTGCTGGGAGAATTTCTTCGCATTGTGAAGCATATTGTACGTTCACTCAATGCGAAATGGTATTTTCGCTCGAGTCCTCCAAAATTTGTCTTGAATTTATAATTAATTTTCACGGTTCGTATCCTAGCGGAATCTTGTTTTTTAGTTGATTGCGTCTGGTTAGGAGGGGCGGTCAGCATTTTTTCAGCGTCCATTTTTGAGTATCGGTGTTGGTCTTAGCGTAATCTGCGAGTTTTGTATTCGGTCTTCTCGGAAATGCCCAGTTAAGCAGACCTTTAGGGCAGAGCCATTAGGCGGAGGAATTAGGCGGAGGAATTAGGCAGAGGAATTAGGCAGAGGAATTAGGCAGAGGAATTAAGCAGAGGAATTAAGCAAGATTTGCCGATGGCAATGACCAATTCACCGTAATTGCCAGTTCACAGTTTATCGACGAAAATAGAATCTCGGTCTGGCTAACGTGGAATCGTCTGCCCAAGCCAAGCCGTTTTTTCTGAAATGCTTCGGAGTCTGCTCAAGTATGAGATTGTTAAAAATTGCCGCCGGTGTTTTGAACCAAACTCCGCTCGATTGGTTAAAGAATCGAGATAATATA
>JAPOIJ010000192.1 GCA_029979005.1 Planctomycetota bacterium
ACGGTCGGCAAGACCACAATAAGTTCCGCCTATGTGATGTGTCGCTAGCGTAATTGATTCGGTTTTGTTTGTGGTGGTTTACGTGCTCGAGACGGGTTGGGTTGGAACAATCTTGTATTTCATCGAAAAAATAGAAAAGTAAAACTCAGCGATGGAGGTTTAGGTTTTTTAGGTCCTCTACGGAGACTACTGGCCAGCGAGAGTGCTTTTGTAATGCCGTACGCTCTTGCTTCTTCTTGACGAAGACAAAGGCTCTATAGCGGGGGATATTTTTGAGTTCAAGGTCGCCACGAATTCTCCATTCTTTCTCTGCCTCCCAGTTGATCGAAGTGCCAGTGGACATCTCTAGTTGGAAGAACGGACGGTCGAGATTGCTGAGTCGACTCCAGTCCTCCTCGGTTCCATAGTGAACTGGTCTCGCTCCCAACCTTTTGAGGAATTCGCAGTCAATTGCGATTCCGTAGTGCTCGAAATCCCAGCGAGATAAATGCGAGCGAAAGATTCGGCGATCGGCGTATTGTGATAATGGGGTCGAGGTTAAGCAGGTTACCTTTTCCGTTCCCCTGGTAAGTGTATTGGTGCCTTTTATTATTTGTTGTGCCAGTATTCGTTTTAGCGTGGATAGACCGCCTTCACCACGAGTAGGAGAGCGGAATAAGAGGTCATCCAGAAATTCTCGGTAGGGCTGGCCGGGCCACGGGCCGGTCGATTGGCGCGTCCAGTGAATTAAGAATTGGCGATTTTCACACCGCGGAATAGCGCGTGGTCGGTCGTTTGTAAATTTAATGACGCTTTTGCTTTGTATTTTATTAGAGGCAAGCCTGTCTTGAGAATCTGATTCAGGAATGTGGTTAAGGTGACGGAGTTCATATAACCACCAGGGGATTGCGCCCAGATTAGTCAGTTCTACCGATGTACGTTTGGGGGTTAGTCGGCGATTGATGAGTAAGCGTGTGCTTTTTGAATTTCCTTTTTGAAGTCGATCCTTGACTGCTTGGTACACCCTGCCATTTTTACGACATGAAATAACAAAGCACTCCTCTGCTAGGTAAATGATGAGTTGGTCAACATTCTGCTGGCTGTTTGCCTGGATTTCGGTGTTGTTTTGCCAATGATAGGAAGCGTACCGGGCGGTTGCGTTGGGAAAATTTTTAAGTGGACAGCTGTATGTCGTACCTGAAGGTTTCAGAGGTGAGTGTGTCGATGATGGAATGAGAACCATCAACTCAAATCCATAGAGTTCCGAAAGTCGGCAAAGGTAAGGGAAAGTGGTCGTCGGAGTGGCGGTTAGGACACAGAGATTTTCGTTTCGCTGCTGAATCGCGAACGTTCGGAGGGCATCAAACCAGTCTGATTTTTGATCGGTATTTCTACCGATTCGAGAGCTAACAACGGAAACTAGTTTTTTTGAATGAACCTTTGGCATCCGAATTTGGATGGAACAACCGCCATGTGTATGTACTTGGCTTGTGTAGTCGCAATCTCTAGCCCGTGGAGTTGGTGGAAAGTAATCTATACCACCGTCCATCGCTGGTTTTGCTGGGGCATTGGTTGAATCAGCCGATCGGCGGTCCAGAATTTTTGTTTTATCCTGACTTAGGTTCATTGTATCGCCCTTCTGGTGCGTAGAAGAAAGCGGAAACGAATGAACGTATCTTAAACTTTTTGCACGGTAATCAAATCACTCGGTAAGAATAGCAGGGTTTGCCCATAGAGCATGTCGATGATTAGCGGTAGAATGAGGGCGGAACTGCGGTATTTTTCAAGCGATCCGACATAATGAGAGCGAACGGTAGATGAACGGAAAAGTTGGACTTGCTATCACTTTGGTGGTTCTGATCGTGATCGGTGGATATTTTTTCGCTGATTGGAACCGGAGTGTCCCTGATAAAGTGACCGCTACCTATCTTGGCCGGGATTCCTGCATCCAGTGCCACCAAACCGAAGCCGCGCTATTCCATGGTTCGCATCACGATCTTGCAATGGATTTAGCCACGGAAGAATTCGTACTTGGTGACTTTAACGACCAGTCGTTGGAGCACCATGGAATAGAATCAAGGATGTTCCGCAGTGGTGATCGTTTCATGATCAATACGGAAGGCCCGGATGGGGAGATGCAGGATTTCGAAGTCAAATATGTTTTTGGCGTCGAACCGCTTCAGCAGTACATGGTTGAGTTGGAACGCCCCGCCGATGCGGAGGCGAACGAGATCGGACGAGTACAGGTTTTACGAGTTTCGTGGGACACTGAAAAAGAGAAGTGGTTTTATCTCGATCCACCTGATGTAAATTCCAAGTTGGATCCGGACGATCCGTTGCACTGGACAGGCATTACGCAAAACTGGAATGCGAGTTGCGCGAGTTGCCACAGCACTGATCTCAAAAAGAACTTTAACGCACTGGCCGGCCAGTACCATACAACCTTTTCGGAGATCGACGTCAGTTGTGAGGCTTGTCACGGGCCGGGGAGTTATCATGTCGAATTGGCAAATAGAAAGAGCCTATTTTGGGATCGCAAGCATGGCTTTGGGTTGGCTAAGCTGAAAACGGAGAGCAACCTACCCCAAATTGAGTCGTGTGCGCCTTGTCATTCACGAAGAACGGTTGTGAAGGAAGGATTCACTCCTGGTTGCAATTTTGATGATTATTTTGCGACTCAGTTGATTGCCGATCCGGTGTATCACGTTGATGGGCAAATTCGTGATGAGGATTATGTTTATGGATCATTTATCCAGTCCAAAATGTATCACAACGGAATTCGCTGCACCGACTGCCATGATCCTCACTCAACAAAAGTAAAATTTACTGACAATCAACTATGCACGTCATGTCATCAACACCCCGCGGGTAAGTACGACAGCCCGAGTCACCATCATCATGAGCCAGGGACGCCGGGTGCAAGTTGTGTAGAGTGTCATATGCCATCGACGACTTACATGATGGTCGATTCCCGCCGCGATCATAGTTTCCGAGTTCCAAGACCGGATCTTAGCGTTAGTATTGGAACACCCAACGCATGTACCGCGTGCCATATCGATTCTTCGAAGCTTGTCGAGCGAGAATCAACGACGGAACTACGGCAATACCTAGATTGGATTATTGCTGCGGAGCAAGGAGACACGGTGGTTGCAGCGGAGTTGGAGCGAGTTAATCAGGCGATGCTGGAAGCCACCAAGAAATGGTATCCGGTCGAACAATCGCCAGAAAAAACAAAATACTATTCTCAACTGGCTAATGCCCTAGTCGTGCCCGAAGGCCGGGTGCCCACTTTAATGGATTTGGCCAAAGATCCGCGGGTTCCGGCAATGTTCCGCGCCAGTGCGATTGCTGAATTGGTAATGGACGATAGTCCGGAATCTTTACAAACCGCTCTTGAATCGCTTGACGATCCCAATCCGAAAGTCGTTTCGGCAGCGTTACTCCGAATCGATGCTGAGGTAAACCGGATCAATGAAAGACTCCAATACATGGGAGTTACCGATACCGACGGCATTCTTCGTCCACTCGGAGAGGCTGTTGCAAAATTGTTGTTACACTCCTCGCCAAGAGTTCGAATCGAAGCCGCGCGAGTGTTTGTCTCCTTCGACCCTCAGTCTCGAAAACTATTCGCTGATACGGATCAGGAATACGGATTTGATAAGGCGCTCGAAGAATTAAAGACATCACTTTCGATAGAAAATGATCGAGCAGCGTACCACATGATGTTGGGGGGACTCAATGAAATGCTCGGTGATGTTGATCGAGCGAAAGATGATTACCGAACGGCCATTTCTGTCGAACCAAATTTAGCGGGTCCGCGCTCAAATTTGGCTGCCCGCCTCGATAATGATGTCGCTCGGTTGCGAAATCAGTTGCAGCAATCGCAACAGAGCGGTGGGATGATGGCGGGACAATTAAAGCAATTAATGGCTCAGATGCAGCAGATCGGGTTGGAAGCGGCTAAGTTGCGATATGAAGAGCATGCGTTACTAGGTAAAGATATTGAGCGCAGCAAAGGTCTGCCCGATACGCATGGTTTGCATTTCCGTTATGCGATGTCATGTTACCTCCAGCAGAAGTATCCAGAGGCTGAGAAGCATCTTTTAGAAGCGTATCGCCAGCAACCTAAGATGGATCGGTACATAATGGGCCTGGCCACGTATTACGTGCAATTCGGGAACCCGAAGGAAGCACTAGTTTACATTCGATTGCTGCTTGAAATTGATCCAACTAACCAGGGATATCGAGCGTTGTTTTCGAAAGCCAAAGCAATGCTGGATGCCGAGCAAGAATCAACGAATTCCAGTGAGTCGAATGATCGAAACACGGTCGATCCAGTTAATAACTCAGATGATGTTGAGAATTGAATAAATGTCTCGATTCAAAGTTGCCGGCGTTCAAATGGACATCGAATTTGCCCAGGTGAAACGCAATCTGCAAAAGATGGAATTGAAACTGACGGAAACCGTTGCCAATGGAGCGGCTCTTACTGTATTCCCAGAGTGTACTACGACAGGGTATTGTTTTGAGTCGATTGACGAAGCAAGGCAGGTTGGTGAATCGCTTGACGGCCCCAGTGTAGCGCGTGTGCGAGAATGGTGCGAGTCGAAAAACACGATGGTGATTTTTGGTTTTTTAGAAATTGAAAATGAACATCTCTACAATTCGCTTGCATTGATTGGGCCTTCCGGGGTTATCGGTAGTTACCGAAAGATGCATCTTCCATTTTTAGGTGTTGATCGTTTTACGACTCCCGGTGACCGCCCGCCGGAAGTATTTCAAACGCCTGATATTCGCATCGGTATGAATATTTGTTACGACAGCTCTTTCCCGGAATCGGCTCGAATTTTGGCAATTGAGGGCGCGGATTTAATTGCATTGCCGACGAACTGGCCGCCCACGTCGGGATTGACGGCTGATCTGATTCCCAACGCGCGCGCCTTGGAAAATCACGTCTATTTCATGTCGGTTAATCGGGTTGGGGTTGAACGTGGTTTTGAGTTTATTGGAAAGAGTAAGATTTGTGATCCGCGAGGGGCGAATTTAGCTTTCGAAAACCACGCTGAAGAAGCAATTTTATATGCTGAAATTGACCCGGCTTTTGCGAGAAAAAAGCATCTGGTCAGTATTCCAGGAGCCCATGAAGTGCATCGTATAAACGACAGACGGCCTGATTTATATCGGTCACTCACCGAACCTCTTGAAGATTTCGAAAAGTGAGATCCTGACGCACTGATACCGATCTTCTGATTGTTTTTCTCTAACGGGTGGATTTGTTGATCGCCACTTTTTTCCTGACTTTTAAATTGGATGCGACGATGTTGTTTGACGGGTTGAAATTGCTTGTGTGCTCTTTCTTTTTTCTGGTTGGAGGAGCGGGCATCTCTGCTCAGGAGTCTAGTGAAGATTGGCTTCGTCAATTTCAATTCCAGGCGACCGTGCTCGAGAAAACAGACTGGATTCATTGGGGAGATCAAAAAGGGACTTACTCGAATTGGACTTCTCATTCAAATCGATTGATTCCAGTTTACAGCTATGGACTGAGCTTGAAGTCAGTTCAGGGTGCGAATAGTTGTTATCGGGATGAGATTCGTCTTAGAGAGATTTATTTGGCCGATCCAGTAGATACTTTAAATCCTGATGCAGAATACTTTGATCAAACAGATATCTATCGGCTTCAGAAGAATGCGTGGGATGCGGGTAAGCGCAATATTATTTTAATGGTGTTCGATGGTATGGATTGGAATACGACCCAGGCCGCATCGATCTATAAAAACGGAAAAGTTCTTTACACTGAGGGTCGTGGTACCGGACTTTCTTTTTTGGATTACAAAAAAGGTAACTCTGAGTATGGGTTTTGCGTCACGAGTCCGCATAATGATGAAACCAAAAGAGATGTGAATGCACAGGTGGTAACGCAGGTCGCCGAAAAACTTGGCGGTGGTTACAACGCAGTTTTTGGGGGGGCAACGCCGTGGAGCAAGTCTGTTGATTCAACGTACCTGCTTGGCAACCGGAAAGATTTGCCACATCCTTACACCGATTCAGCCTCATCGGCGGTTTCGCTGAATGCCGGGGTGAAAACATTCAACGGATCGATCAACTTTTCGGTTGACGGTGAAAAGTTGGAAACGTTGGCTCATGAAATGCAACGTGCGGGATCGAGTATTGGTGTGGTTACAAGTGTTCCTATTTGCCACGCGACCCCGGCCTGCGTCTACTCCCATAATGTTGAACGAAGTGACTATCAGGACATCTCACGCGATCTGCTCGGTCTTCCTTCGGCCTCACATCGCACCGACCCGCTGCCGGGAGTAGATGTTTTGATCGGATGTGGCTGGGGTGAGTACCGGGATGATGAGCGAGTGGATCAGGGGGATAACTATGTTCCCGGCAACCGGTATGTCGCCAGCGATGATATCGACCGGGTGAATGTTGTCAACGGTGGCAAGTACGTTGTCGCGCAACGGACAAGCGGAGAATCGGGGGTAGAGGTTTTACGTAAGGGAGTGGAAAACGCAATTTCTGGCGGTAACCGATTTTTTGGTTTTTTTGGTGCAACGCGCGGGCACCTTCCTTTTCAGACTGCCGACGGAAACTACGATCCTACCATGGGTGAGGCAAAGGTGGATGTCTATCAACCGGAGGATATCTTTGAAAATCCCAAGCTATCAGATATGACCACCGCAGCACTGGAGCTGCTTTCAAAAAATGAAAAAGGGTTTTTTCTGATGGTGGAAGCGGGGGATGTTGATTGGGCAAATCACAACAACAATATTGATGATTCAATTGGGGCAGTGTTAAGTGGAGAAGCTGCATTTGATGCAATCACAAAATGGGTTGAGGCCAATAGCAGCTGGGAAGAAACGGTTTTGATTGTTACGGCCGATCATGGCCATCTTATGTACCTTGACGATCCACGTGTGTTGACGGGTGAACGGCGTCCTCTTAATCCGAGTGATTTCGTAAAGAATATTGAGTTGAATCGGATTAGCGCGAGTGAAGATGCGCGTTTGAAAGAGGAAGGAACCAAGCCAGTCCAGAAAAATAATTAAACTAGCTGTAGCCGCCAGTAACTGGTCTCTCTGAATAAAAACAAAGGCGGGATCTTCGGTGCCAAATACGATTTGACGTGCAAAATGATTAGGGGCAAGGCAATCATGTTGCGGAAACTCCGAAGACCCCGCGTTCAATTAAAATCGAGGTTTAGGTCACCTTGATTTAACGCCTTACTATTTTGCAAGTTGCGTGCCAATGATTAAAAAAAGAAACCTCAGCGGAACACGTGTTTTTGAGCGATACTACCGAGGGTGTGTTTCGGATTGAAACGGTGTCTCAAAAAATCATGTAGCAAAATTGAGCAATTGGTAGATGCTCAGCCAGATTGGGTGGGCTTGAAGTGTCTCGTTTCGATGTGGATTGGGGATAGAATCACGCGTCAGATGGTTATTTACCGGCAAAAGATTTGATAAATTGTTGGGATGGAGCATGTAGTCAACAATTCGGAGAAAACGGTGGTGGTTTCGGTCAACCCGAACTCTGGTTCTTCAGACCGAACTCAAGTGGTTGACGATCTCTGTCATGAACTTGAGACACTTGGTTTTTC
>JAPOIJ010000247.1 GCA_029979005.1 Planctomycetota bacterium
CTTTCGGCTAAACTGAGGATGTGCCATCTTGAGCCGCATTGGAACCCCGCAGTCGAAATGTAATCCAGAGGTCGAACCTGATGAAGCGTCGTGAGATTTTAAAATCTGCTGGCTGTGTCCTGTTTCTCCCCTCACTGGAGAGTTTTGGGCGAAATCGTACCGATTTGGAACAAGCGGATGTCAAACGGCTATTTTGTGTGAGTATGGGGTACGGCTTTTTTACGGACGTGCTTCCGGAGAGCGGAGGTGCTGACTATACCTTCAGCGAACACATGGAGCCTTTGGCAAAGCACCGGGAGCATTTCACGCTCTACTCCAAAATGAAGTTTGGCGGAGACCATGTTCGCGACCATAAGTGTTTTGTTGGCAATACCACGACGAACCCGGATTCATTGGACCAGATTGTCGCGGGACATATCGGCCATTTAACGCGGGTGAGAAATGTCGCTACCTTCATCAGTCACGCGCATCACCATATTGTGGCGTCGTGGCGGAACCGGTTGCCCGTCATGCCGATTCAGTCGACTCGCGTCCTCTTCGAAACGCTTTTCGCCAGAACGGATCGAAAAACACAGGAGCGACTATTGGCTCATAAAAAGAGTGTCCTTGACGGTTCACTTGAAGAAGCCAAGTCTTTGATGACGCAGGTCTCAGGTCAAGATCGGCAGCGTCTTGAGGAGTACTTTGCAGCGTTGCGTGAATCGGAACAGGAACTCAACAAATCGATCGAGTGGCTTAGTAAGCCGCAGGACGTCGTTGAGTTTCCTGTTGCACCAAAATTTGAAAATGGGTTTCTGACAACCGATGTGGATAAGAAACGATTCCTCGAAAATCCTCGTCAAATTCAACGCGGAATTGCGTTTGATATGATCTACAAGGCGTTCAAGTTCGACATCACGCGGGTTGTGAATTTTTACATGACCGGACTCGATAACGATCACCACATCACGACACACAATGTGCCGAAATCTGAAGATGCCCGGACGAGCTTGACGAAGTATGATTCGTCGTTCTTCTCACTGCTCTCCAACTTCTACGACAAACTTTCGGGTACCCAGAGCGAGTCGGGAGGGACGCTGATGGATGAGACGGTCACCGTGGCCACAGGCAATAACAGCGTGAGTCAGAGAATGGGGCCTCATAACGGGAACGAAATTCCGGTTTTTGTCGCGGGAGGGAAGTTCTCGAATCACGGGGGTCACGTAATTCGGAAGGGTGAGACGACCTGCGACATTTATCTATCCATACTTCAGAAGTTCGGTATCCAGCGAGAACAGTTCGGAAACAGTAAAAAGAGCATTCAGTTGTAAACTCATGTTGAACCATCATATCGCTCCGCGGGTCGTTTTATCGTTGCTGGTATTCTGCGTTTGCTGTTCGAGAAGCTATGCGGAGGATCTTAAGCAAGCTCGGGAGTTCCTAAGTTTTTACTGCGGGAACTGCCATGGTGCGGAAACGGCTGAAGGCGGTTTGCGGCTTGACCAGTTCGATCCGCAACGTTGGGTGAACGCGAGCCTGCTGGAAAAAATTTACGCAGCGATTGAAAGTGGCGAGATGCCCCCGAAAGACGCGTTGGAACATCCAGAACCTCTTCAGTCCGAGACTTTCCGAAGGATTCTTACCGATCAATTACGGTTGCTCGGTGAAAAACAGAAACCGGGAACGCTTAAACGATTAAGCCGAATTGAGTATCAAAATACCGTCAACGATGTTTTTGGAACCGATTTCTCATTGCTCGACCAACTGCCGCTCGACAATATCGACGCTGGTTTCAACAACAATGCCGACAACTTACATATGTCGGTTGGTGATATGGAGGCTTATTTCAAGGTTGCCAATCGGATCGCAGAAAGTGTCGTCAGCGATAAGCCTTCTCCCAGGGGCATCGTTTATTCGACCGTAAATACCGACATCGATTCGCTCAGTCACAAAGACAATACCGACGGTTTCGCACCTTCCTTGGAAGGGAAGTCTCGGCCGCTGGTATTCGCTGCTCCTTCAACGCAGATAAAAATAAACCCATCGATAAAGACGATGGGTGTTTACCGAATTGTCCCCAAAGGTTTTTACATTACGGCACGATGGGTTCGCGGCAGTCGTGAAAAGGAAAGATTGCCGACCGTTACGGAGATTTCCATTGTTGAGGACGGGGAGACGGACGCGGCTGCTCATTCCATGAGCTATTTTTTGCGAAAGAATGCTGGGGTCGGGCAAAGCATTGTGACAGTGGTCCCGCAAAATGCTGCGTGGAAGGAATTTGATCCTCGTGTCGGCTTTACGACACCGCTATCTTCCGACGATACCATTGTTCTGAGGTGCAATTCAGTCAGAGGGGATGGTCTCCAACGAATGTTTTGTATTGAGGAAGCGTCCATCACTGGACCGTTGTATGATGTTTGGCCACCCAACACCACCTTCTACGAAACCTATTGCAAGGATATCGATGCGTCTTCGGGCCTTGAAGCGTGCCAGTCAATTTTAAAACAGCTTGCACAAAAGCTGTATCGCCGAACCGCTTCCGAAGCTGATTTGCAACAAGTTTATCGGCATGCGGAGAAAGAGTTCGCTTTGGGTCGAAGTATCTATTCGGGACTTCAAGCCGGCATACGCGGAATGCTGTGTTCCCCCAATTATCTCTATAAGCAGGAGGGTGTGTTGGGGCCGCTCGATGACTATTCCATTGCTGCTCGGATGTCTTATTTTCTTTGGAACTCTCTGCCAGATGAAATGCTCTTTGAATTGGCCAGGCAGGGACAACTCAAAGATCCTGCGGTCCGCCGCGAGCAAGCATTGCGGATGCTTCAAGATGCAAGGTCTGAGCGATTTGCGAAAGACTATGTTCATCAATGGCTCGAGCTTGAGAAACTCGAAATCATCGAACCAGATGTAAACATTTTTACGGTCGATGAATTCGACTTGGTTCGGGACCAGATCCGCGAAGAGCCAGTTGAGTTTTTTAAAGAAGTCCTTTCAAGCAATCTGAGTCTCATAAACTTTATCGACTCTGATTTCGTGATGCTTACACCGGAGTTGAACTACATCTACCGGATTGAAGGGTACCCTGTGGCCAAGCCGAGCCGGCGACCCGGGGCGAGTAAAATTTCTCCGGCCGACTACCACCCAAAAAAGATTACGTCTGAATTTTCCAAGGTGAATCTGGGAGAGAAGAAAGCGGCCCGTGGAGGTCTCCTCTCGCAAGTTGGCGTCATGCTGATGACGACGAACAACGGGGAATACACCAATCCGTTTTATCGGGGTGCCTGGGTCCTGAAAAGTTTTTACGGTGACCCTCTCGAGACACCGGCGAATCTGGAGATCGCGGCGCTCAGTCCACCGTCCGAAACAAAGACGATCAAGCAAACGATCGATGCCCACCGTGAGAATGTTAGTTGCAATCGATGCCATAAAAAAATAGACCCGTTGGGGATTGCACTGGAAAACTTTGACGTGATCGGACGTTGGAGGGATCAATACACCGATGTCAGTCACTACACGGCTTCAAGTAAAAACCGTGATGACACCAAAGAAAAGTATATTGTAGATGCGAAAACGGTTCATATGGACGGCCGTGCTTTTGAGGGGCCGCAAGGATTGAAAAACATTCTGTTGGAAGACAGGGAAAAGTTCTCTCGGGTTTTCGTGGAAAATTTGTTGTCCTATGCGATGGCTCGGCAGCTCACGTTCCGTGATCGCGAGAGTCTGGACTTGCTGTTCAGGCGGTCGCAGGACGCTGAGTTTCGGCTGCGAGATATTCTTCTTGCAATCGTCTCATCGGAATATTTCACCCAACGATAGCCTCGATTTGATCCAACGACTCGAACTGGAACCGATTGCAGTTGTCTACGTGCAATTTTTTGTAATCAGAGAGTGTCAGTGACCGTGAAAAGTCCACCGAATCTGGGCTAATCTCTCAAGCCGCTTTTTCACTACTGCATCCCATGCAGGCTAAACATACCGAAAAAGAAAAAAATGCTGTCTATTATAAGTCCGTTTGCTGATAGTGCTTCTTCAATCGCTAATTGGTTTAATAGGCCCGTTTTCAGTCTAGGATTTGACGGGAGGTCAAAGTCTAGAGGTTAATGGGAGGATATTCTAAAACATGAGAGTCAGTCAAATTGATGATTGTCAACATGGCCAAATCTTTGACGACAATTCCATCAGATGAGAAGGCCGCTGACTTTAAATCCATGATCTAAGTTCACCGCGCGGCAAACAATGACGATTGAGTTAGGCAAGTCTTTAGTAGGGACGCTCGAGTTTCCTGACAAAGTGGAGTTAACGCGTTAATCAATTTAGCGTGCTGTCCCGTTTCAGATGACGATTTGGAAACGATACCAAGCAGTTCTCGCCGTATTTTCCGGATTACTCTAATAATGCTGAATTGCGTACGGGAATTTAGAAAAAGCGCCCCCGGCAGGAATCGAACCTGCGACACCAGCTTTAGGAAAGCTGTGCTCTATCCCCTGAGCTACGGGGGCTGTCGGTTTTTATTGACTAAAACTAACTGGGATTGTCTTTCCAACCGATGGTGTTAGTCTCCGCAAAAAAGTGTCGGTCGTTGTCGCGACCGGTAGATGGATGTAAAGCAGTGAATAGCTTTACCCCTTTTCAATCTCAATTCTACGCGCAAGAAGCTAGGAAAGCCAAGCCCCAATTCTTTGTTTACGGAGAGAACGGGCAATGGAATCGCCACATGTCACATGCGAACCGTTGGGTTGGGACTTTGCCGCACGAACGGCGGTGAGGATGTGCTTGCGGTGGGTTTACGATTCAATAATTACCTAGTTATTATGTCAGTTGTTAGGTTCGGGAATCAAAGTTCGTTGGCAGGACGCAGATCTTCCGGACTACATAAGGTGATGCCAGATGGCACAGTCTCCAACCACTTTTGAACTGTTCGTGTTGTTCGGCCCTGAATTTGGCTAGGGTGTAAAGCTGTCGCGTTAATTTCGGTTGTGTGTTTACGCGAACTAA
>JAPOIJ010000037.1 GCA_029979005.1 Planctomycetota bacterium
AACTGCGCGCGATTGAAATGACTGCTAAAAAATCAAAAACAACCAAAAAACACGGCAAATACCGAGCTTTACGCTTGGTTGTCTTGGGTTGCGCGGCACAAGCAATTGGCCTGCTTTTATTCATCAACTGGTTCGAAAACGGCTTCTCCCAGCATTGCGAAGACGTTACGGAAATTAAACATGGTGAATTAATTCAACGTGAAATCGTTAAAGCGACCGAAGAAAAATCCGAAAGAGTTTTAAAACTGCTTAGCACTCTTTCGAGAGAAGACCGGGTCACTGGTCGTGAAAGAGAAAAGTGGAGCGAGCAGATCGAAAGATCAACGCTTCGCTACATCGCCAATTTAAAGCAAACAAAGCCTGATTCAATTTCCCCCCATTCCTTCGTTAAATATCAAACCACCAACCTTTCAAGCAAGCTCGCTGGTTTCGAAAGCGAGAACAACGCCACCGAAGACGCCTCTCTCCATTGGTCATTGAAACGTGTCAGCCGTCCGGTTGCCCCGATCGTTGCAATTGAATTCAAGGAATGGTGCAAAAATCCAATTGACCAATTCGTTCTTGACAAAATGCTTAGTGCCGGTCTCGCGCCTAATCCACCTGCATCTCAAGCAAGGCTGGCGAGGCGGCTGTCATACGATCTTACCGGACTTCCATTGACGGAAGTTCGTTCGCAGTATTGGTCAGAAGATCAAAGCCAAGACCCCCAGACGACCATCAGTTACAGGAATTACATCAACAAACTTCTCGATAACGACGGATTTGGAGAGCACTGGGCTCGCATGTGGCTGGACGTCGCTGGCTATGCCGACAGCAACGGCTACGAAGAAGACGAAATTCGAGAAAAGTCGTACACATATCGGGACTTCGTCATCTGGGCGATGAATAACGATCTTCCTTTTGACGAATTTACACGTTGGCAAGTAGCGGGAGACGAACTCGAACCGAACAATGCCATGGCGGTTGCCGCCACCGGTTTTATGACAACCGCTCCCTACAACACGTTTCGACCTCAAGAATCCGAACGGATGGATGAACTGGATAAACAGGTTTCCACTTACAGTTCCGCGATTCTTGGAATGACGGTTGGATGCGCCCGCTGCCACGACCATTTCTATGATGAAATTTCGACTGAAGAATATTATCGCATGGTTGCTATTTTTTCTGAAACAGAGCGCACGCACGCCTATCTCAATTCCGAGAGCGGTAAGAGTTATCGAAAGTACTACGACCTCGTAAAAGTACGCCAGGATGAACTCGATGAGATGCAGTACCGACGCTTGAGAGAAGACAGCATTGCTGATCTGGAGAATTTCACAGAAGAAGAAAAAGATATTCTCAGGAAGCCAGTCGACCCAGAAGACCTTGAACAAGATCGATTGATTTCGATCTGTAAACGATGCTTAGACTTTAACGATTCCTATCTGGATGAAGATTTCACCCCACTTCCTGAAGATGAAGAACGATACGAAAAGCTAAAGGCGGAAGTCCACTACTACAAAAGGCTCCTCCCCGAGTGTCCGCCACAGGGGCTTACTTTGCACGGCAGCAAAATCTCTAAAACAGCCATTCTTGAGAATGGTGATCTAAAAAATAAAGACAGCGGCGATTTGGTCGGACCAGGTTTTCTCGCCTGCCTGACTCCGGGCTTGAACAATTGGAACGACGATCAGTGGCAACAGTGGGCTCCCAGCGAATCCGAACCACTGCCCAGATCTGCCTTGGCGAATTGGACAACCGACACCACCCATGGAGCCGGATCCATCGTGGCAAGAGTAATCGTCAACCGACTCTGGCAACAATATTTTGGACGTGGACTTGTTACCACCGCTGGAGATTTTGGCCTGGAGGGAGACATCCCCAGCCATCCTGAGTTACTTGACTGGCTCGCCATGGAATTAATTGAGCACAACTGGAGTCTCAAACATATTCACCGACTGATTATTACAAGTGCGACGTACCGGCAAGATTCCAGAGTGACACTGAATCACATGGAACTCGATCCAGAAAACATCTATCTCTCCCGCTTCAATTCGCGCCGCATCACGTCGGAAGTAATGCGAGATTCAATGCTGGTTGCTGCTGGCAACCTCAATCCGACAATGTATGGCCCTGCAGTCATGCCGCCCATTCCGCGCGACGCCGTTTTTAACACTGAAAAGGGGCCGGAAGAAACATGGCCGATCGACTACGAAATTGACCGTGAGGCACTCTGGCGGCGGGGCATTTATGTCCTTCTTCGCAGAACCATGCCAGTTCCCGTGCTCAAGCTGTTTGATGGGACTGACGGAAGTTTTTCCTGCCAAAAGCGAAAAACATCCACACTCCCTACCCAGGCATTAGCCTTGTTCAACTCCCCGTTTGTGACTCGGCAATCCAGGTTTCTCGCAAATCGAATTCTTGAAGCGGAATCCGAACCGGAGCAACAAGTTCAACTCTTAGTACGTCTGACATTAGGTCGCGAGGCGACATCTTCGGAAATCTCGAACTTCGTGGAGTTTTTATCCGAAAAACCCGCGCAAACTGAATATCGCTGGAAAGAGAAAAACTTAGAGTCACTCTGCCAGGTTCTGTTTATGTCGAATGAATTTTTCTATATCAACTGAAACAGGGTTTCGATTCGATTAAACGAGAGAGAGGTCGACCGGTCAGCCTTCGAGGCACACCAGAGAAACCCGCCAGTCGCATCGTCGCCCCCCTGGCGTCCCGCTTAGTCAATCGGCTCAACCCAACTCACCACTCAAAATTCACCCCACATTTATTAGAGTGACATCGTCTCATGAGCGATTTAAATCGATCAATGAAAGCCATTCAGCGACGCGAATTTCTCAAAAAAAGCGGCGGCGGATTTGGCATGTTGGCCTTATCCTCCCTTCTTGGTTCAGGGCAGACTCTTGGTGCAAACACCCCGATTTCGGTTCCCAACGTTGGTAAAGCCAAATCCGTCATCTGGTTATTTATGAATGGAGGGCCGTCGGGCTTAGACCTTTTCTCTCATAAGCCAGCTCTTGAAAAATGGCATGACAAACGATTCCCGGGCAGTATTGAGACTTTATTCCCTCACCCCGGGCCAATCATGAAGTCGCCATTTAAATTCCAGCGACATGGCGAGTCGGGTTTACCGGTATCGGAACTGTATCCAAACGTTGCCAAACATGTCGACGACATCGCCTTTCTTAACGCCTGCTCATGCCATTCCCACAACCATGTACCCGCCTGCTATATGGTGAACTGCGGAATTTCACGGATCGGAGCTCCATGCCTTGGGTCTTGGGCCAGCTATGGCCTCGGCTCCGGTAACCAAGACTTGCCAAGTTTCGTGGTCATGTACGATCATCGGACTGCACCGGAAGGTGGTGCGAATCTCTGGGACGCAGCCTATCTCCCGGGAGAAAACCAGGGCGTTCCGTTTCGCGCTTCAGAACAACCGATTCTCTATCTAAATCGAGATAAGAATATCTCTTCAAGCAGCCAGCAAAAACAACTGGCGATGCTTCAGAAAATGAATCACTGGCATGCCAATCAAAATCCCAACCAACAGGAATTGCTAACTCGCATCAACAGTTTTGAAACTGCTTTTAAGATGCAAATGACGGCGCCAAAAATCGTTGACACCTCTAATGAAACCGCGGCCACAAAAAATCTCTACGGCATCGATGTCGAAGAATCAAAAATATTCGGGACTCAGCTATTGATGGCTCGAAAAATGGCAGAGCAGGGCGTGCGGTTCATTCAAATCTATCATGGCGGTTACAAAAACAATTGGGATAGCCATGGCGGATTAGAAAAAGCCCATCGCGGTCTATGCAAGGAAACCGACAAACCCATTGCGGGACTCCTTCAGGATCTCAAACAGCGAGGGTTACTGGACGAAACATTAGTCATTTGGGGAGGTGAGTTCGGCAGGACTCCAACATCCCAAGACCAAAACGGGCGAGACCACAATCCCTATGGATTTACCATGTGGATGGCGGGCGGGGGTGTCAAACCTGGCATCGCCTATGGCGAAACCGACGAACTCGGATACAAGCCAGTCGAAAACGAAGTGACCATGCATGACCTTCATGCAACCATCCTCCATCTTCTGGGGCTCGATCATGAGTCACTGACCTACCGGTTTGGCGGTCGAGAACAAAGCCTCGTCAACGGACTAGGACACGTCATCAAAGACCTACTCGCCTGATTGAAATAAATCAGTTCCCATAAATTGGCCGGCCTTAGAGACCCAAACCAATTTTCTTCGCCGGGAACTTTTTAAATGTTTTCAAATGTGCTTTCAGTTGACCGCCGATTGTCGCAAGCCACGCATTCCTTCGATGCCCGACGGTTGTCTGCTCTTTGGGATCGATATACAAATTAAACAACCAGGGCGCGAGCCCCAGGTCCACAAGAAGTGACATATCGATGTACAAATTTTTAGATTTGGGCAAAATCACCTTGGTGTGTAATTTATACTCCCGCATTCGGATTGCCGTTTCGACGCTTCCCCACCAAAAATAAACTGACTCACGATTCGATTTACCTTGGTCGGTTAATAAATAGCTTGACTGGTCGATAAAGTCATAAAAACGATCGTCAGGTAGTTTGTCATAAGAGACTTCCGCCAACTTAAGTGCGGTGCCAAATAGGTCCATCAGATCAAAAACATCGTCGCTCTCCTGACCTGGAGAGATCATTCCTTTCCAATACGCAATTCCGGGCACCCGCACGCCACCTTCAAAAGTAGTCCCTTTGGCGCCACGAAAAGGCGTGTACCCGGCATCCGGCCATGCGTCCATCTGTGGTCCATTGTCGCTGGTCACAAAGACGAATGTATTCTCCAAAAGGCCTTCTTCTTTCAGCGTTTCCATGAATGTGCCAATATGCATATCAACTTCCCAGACGTTATCTTTGAAAGCGTATTTGGCTTTACTTTTGCCAGCGTAATCGGGGTTGGCGAAATTGTCACAATGAACTTTCATGAAACAATGCTCAAGAAAAAATGGCTTGTCTGACTTAGCAAGCTCTTTAATTTTTGCGACTGTGAAATCTGCAAGGACCTGATCCGCCCGCCCCATTTCTTCTGTCGATTTGATCGCAGAAACATTGGTGGTCTTGCCACCTTTAAAACCGTGAACGAGATTTAGATTCGCTCCAATATCGTAGTAGTCTTCCAGCAATTCAGGATTGAGAACCAGATCGGGATAGCGCCGAGCGTCAATACTCTGGGAGATCTCTTTTTGAGCAGGATAGAAACCATAGAACTCATCAAAACCGACATCCTGAGGACGCATTCCCACCGCTTCGCCAATGTGCCATTTACCGGTCAAATTTGTCGTATAACCAGCATCACTAAGTAGTTTTGCCAGACTCAATTCATCCGCCCAGGGGTTCTTAGTAATTTTATCTCCCGCTAAAATCGGCCGCGTTAACCCCGTTCGTACCGGAAGCCGGCCAGTCAAAATTGCACTTCGCGTTGGCGTACAAGTGTGCTGGGAGTAACAAGAGGTCAATCGCAACCCCTCGCGAGCAAGTCGATCAATATTTTCAGTTGCCGCTCCGATCGCTGCTCCACCGCCGTAACATCCGGGATCACCGTATCCCATATCATCAATAATGAGCCAGACAATATTGGGGCGTTTCCCCGTTTTTGCTTTTAGTTGAGCCAACTTCTCCTGAGCCAGTTTATCTTGCTCAGGGTGCGGAATGGGGGCTTCAAAATTGGAAGCAAAAGAAACCGCTCGATTGAATTTTTGGGCGACAACACAGTTCGGCAATGAACAAACCAGTAACAAGACAATCGCGAATTTAGTTTTCATGTGACCTTCTGCTCTGTTGGTATTTATTTTTAAGAGCCTCAATGGGCTACTGTTCACGAACTTAACGCTAGACAAGAGTTATTTCAAATCAACGGTCATTTTGTTTATTTTACCCTGAAATTGAAATGGGCGTAGGTTCGTGTATTGGAGCGAAACGGTCGATCCTAAATCAACGCCTACGTCAAATGTTTCACTCGCGGTAAATACCCCTGGAACCGTTTGCTTTAGCTTCAACGTTCCGACCCTTTTACCATCCACTTTAATTACCACAGTTCCTGACTTTCCAAGGCCGGCAATTTGAGTATCCACCTCAATCCGATGCTTCCCCGCCGCAATCGGCTCATCGGTCGTTAATTGATATTGCTCAATAATCAACATGTTGTAGAGATAAGTTAAATAACCATCTTGCAGGTAAACAGTGATTCCACCACTCGCGCCACCGAGTGCGTACAGAACACCATTCGCGTTATCGCCAATTTCAATATCCATGAAGACGCGGTTGTTCTGCTTTCCCAAGCCGGGTGCCATAAACTCAGGCATCCTCCTTGTGTTCTGATTAAACTCCCAACTGGTGTAAGACGTTTCCACTCGGTCTTCTGGGTGAATCCTCAGCCAGTCGCCGGCTCCAATGGGAAAATCTTGGTTATCAGCCGCAAGCTTCAGGAAGTCCTTTTTAAGCGCCTCTAATTTTTCCGGCATGGTCTCTGCCAGATCGTTCGCCTGAGAAAAATCATTTTCAAGGTGGTAAAGTTCCCAAACATCCTTCGCTGAGTCCCACTGGGAAATCTTGGGAACCGACAAAGGTGTGTTCCACGGAATTAAAGGACCAAACGTACAGGCCATCCAGCCATCCTTGTAAATGGCTCGACTTCCGTTGTTGTCAAAGAACTGAACTTTCTTTCGCGATTGAGCCTTCGCTTGATCAAAGGTGTAAGCGAAGCTGATTCCATCGAGAGGTATCTGCTGATGGCCGTTCACAACTTTCGGCGGAGTGATTTCGAGAAGTTCATAGATCGTTGGTGCGACATCAACGACATGATGAAACTGGGTACGGATTTCATCGCTCGGTTTAATCCGTTTGGGCCAGGATACCACCATTGGATTCCGAGTCCCGCCAAAATAAGATGCCAACTGTTTCGTCCCTTTGAAGGGCGTCCCGCCTGCCCAGGCCCAGCCAGCGTGATACATATTATCCACCTTAGACGATCCTAAAGCGTCGAGTCCACCGAGCTTGTCGAGTGCTTCGATTTGCTGGTCAAACGTATTGGGAATGTTATTTTGTGCAAGTAATTCACTAATGGATCCACGCTGTCCCTCGGCACTCGAACCATTATCGCCCCAGATATAAAAGATAATGGTATTTTCTTTCAAGCCGCGTGCATCCAGGCCATCGACCAGCCTGCCGACCTGTGTATCGGTGTGCTCTACATAACCTGCAAAGGTCTCCATCAGCCGCAACTGAAACGCTCGTTGTTTCTCCGGAATACTCTCCCACGAATCGAGCGTCTTATCGCGCGGGGTTAATTTTGTGCCTGGCGGAATGATCCCCATTTCCAACTGACGCTGGAAAACACGTTCACGATATGCATCCCAGCCTTCATCGAATTTCCCTTTGTACTTCGCGATCCATTCTGGAAAAACCTGATGCGGGCCGTGCACGCCACCAGGCGCCCAGTACATCAGGAAAGGCGAGTCCGGTGAAAACGATTGGCGATCGTCAAGCCAATGCAAAGCCTGATCTACGAGGTCGTTAGTCAAATGATAGGTGTCTGTTTGTGGAGGTTCGATCTGATCCAGGTTCCGGACGAGCCGAGGCTCGTATTGCGAAGTCTCACCCGCGAGGAATCCGTAGAAATGCTGGAATCCATAACCGGTTGGCCAACGATCCATTGGCCCCACCGGCGAGGTCTCCAGCGTAGGTGTGTTGTGCCATTTCCCGAACGCACTGGTCATATAACCATATTGCTTGAGTACTTCCGCGAGTGTGGCAGCCTCTTTAGGGATAATTCCAGTGAACCCGTCAAACGCAACGGCCCGCTCCGCAATCGTCCCCGAGCCGACACGTGTCTGGTTACGCCCCGTCAAAATCGCTGCCCGAGTCGGCGAACAAAGCGATGTCGTATGGAATGTATTGTATTTGATTCCTTCGGCGGCCAAGCGGGAAAAGGTCGGTGTATGAACCTCACCGCCAAACACTTCAGATACACCAAAGCCAACGTCGTCCAGCATTACAATTAAAACATTCGGGGCACCGTCAGGAAGACGCTTGATTGGCGTCGGCCATTTCATGGTCGAATCCTGCATGCGAGGTTTGACAACGCTGTCCATTGGCTGAGGAGGGAAGGGCAGTACCGAACCGTCATTTGGAATGCTCTGAGAATGGGAATAAGATGGATAGCCGAAGCAACAACTAAACGTTACAAAAACTGCACAGACCAAACCGCGTTTCGATAAGAGACTCGACATTTTGAACCTTTGCATAGAATCTGAACTATCAATTTTTTTCATCGCGAAGCAGCGGCAGTCTAATTTCAAGTTGCTCTTAAACATAATAAGCTGATTTCCGTTCCCCATCATAACAACTTCCTTCTCTTTATCACGCTTACGAATCAAAAATGATGTTTTTGATTTTGAGGAAAGTACATTTAAGAGATATTGAACATCAAATTCCCATTGGAAATTAAATTAGTCGACCCTTATAAAATCTGAACAGTTCGGCACTGTGATTTCGACGATCTCTTACCGATGAATGACTACACTGAGCCTATGCATCATCACCAATCACGTTTGACAGCAGTGCAATTGATTTGGCCAATCGTCTGTTTGACGTCCATCGCGACCTGGGCGTTGCCTGTACACGGTTCCATGCTGCAGGACACTCACGCTCCACCGCATGAATTGGTGGACATTTCGTCTGTAGAACCAGACCTGACACTCCCACCACTTTCTACCTCCCCGATTCTCAACGCAGGGAAACGCTTCAAAGAAGTTCTTCCCACTCTAAATACGACTGACATTCACCACGTCGTTTACCTTCCTACCGATTGGAAACCAAAGGGCACCTACCCGGTAATTGTCGAGTACGTCGGAAACGGCAATTATCGAAATAAATACGGAGATATCTGTACGGGGAAAGTCACCGATGGCAAACTTGGCTATGGCATCTCGGGAGGGGAAAAATTCATCTGGGTCTGCTTGCCGTTCGTTAATGAAGAACAAACTAAAAACGCCATTACTTGGTGGGGTAATCCACCCGACTATAACCCGCGACCAACCGTGGACTATTGCAAACAGGTCGTCCCGTGGATTTGTCAAAGGTACGGTGGAGACCCGGATCGGGTTGTGCTTGCCGGATTTTCTCGCGGTTCAATCGCCTGCAATTTCATCGGACTCTACGACGACGACATTGCTAAACTCTGGTGCGGATTCATCGCCTGTAGTCACTACGATGGTGTCTCTAATTTCGGCTTACCCCATGGCGATCGAGATTCCGCCCGGCAGCGGCTAGATCGACTAGGTCAGCGTCCCCAGTTTATTTGCGCGGAAACCCCCGCCGGCAATCAATCAATCCAATCCACCCGAGCCTACCTCCAATCGACTGGAGTAAGGGGAAAATTCACATTTCAAACTACCGGTTTTCGCAACCACAACGATAGCTGGATCTTGCGTCCCAGCCCCTCGAGAAAATTATTGCGAAGTTGGATTGAAGAGCTGGTTCAATGAAATTCCCTGAGCCATTAACGGGATTTGAATTCATAGGCATCGACTGCTGCCACCAACTCGGGCATACCAGGCGTGATCGCTTCAGCAGCCACTTCAAATCCGAGCTCACTCAAAACTTGAGTTACATTCGGGCTAAGACTGACAAGCTTGGCACGTCTCAAATCCTCTCCAAATAGCGAGACGGTCGCTCTGGCAATAGCGCTACTGGTAATGGTTACCCAATCAATGTCACCAGCTCGTAATAACAATTGCACCTCATGCTGAGGCGCAAGAATATCTGTGCTCTGGTAAACAACAATCTCCCGAAATTCTAGTTGTGTGCGCGAAAGACACTGTCCCAACACAGCACTACCTCGATTTCCTCTGAAAATCATCGCCCTCTCTGATTCCGCGATCGCCGCTAGCTCTACTCCCAACGTCTCGCTATTAGCAGTAGTCGGTACCAAATCGACAGTCTTTCCGGTTAATGCCCGAAACAAATCGGCAGTCGTCTGCCCGATGGCAGCAACCTTGCCAATCGGAGCCCGATCGAATCCCCCAAACTCTTGTTCGATTGCCTCAAGCGCATACCTAACCGAATTACGACTAACAAAGACCAACCACTCAAAATTTCCAATTTGAGCGATGGCCTCTATCAAATCTTGCTGATTTTCAGCTGCGCCAATCTTAATAACAGGGTGCCGACAGGTTTTTGCCCCCTTTGCTTCAAATAGTTCGCACAAACTTCCAGACTGCCGCTTTGGCCTCGTAACCAGCACAAATTTACCGGAAACCCCGTTTTCGAGCGGTTTTTGAGGGTCAGAGCCGCTAAAAGCAGGTGGTTGAGGAGGGTTGTTCATAAAAACAGAGGAAAAGAGGGTAAATTAGCGCTAGACAAAAACCCGATAACTCGCGATATTGTTTGATTCTCAAATTTCAACGCAGCCACGTCAACAGATTTATAGACAAATGCCAAATACAGCAAGCGCCAGCAAGCGTCTCCGACAAACTAAAGTCCGTCAAGCTCGCAACAAAGCGACAAAAACGGCCATGAAGACCCAAGTTAAAAAGGTTCTTTCCCTTGCTTCCGAAGGCAATGTCGAACAGGCTGAAGTCGAGTTCAAAGTTGCAGCGAAGAAACTAGACCGTGCTGGTGCCAAAGGCGTGATTCACAAAAACGCTGCTGGACGGCAAAAGTCACGACTTCAACGTGCAATCAAAAAAGCTAAAAATAGCTAACTGCATTATTCAACGGTCGCCAGGTGCGTGTTTACTTTATTTGGTAAATCGTACCTTCTTGCTCTTGGCGACCCATGTGGAGTGATCCACATACCGTGATACGGGAACTCGAAACCTGCATTCCCGCTCTTTTGCCCAGATGATCAAAGATATCTAGGCCGGTGATCACCTTTTACCCACTCTATGAGACTGGCTGCGCTCAAAAACTGGCATTTTCCAGTTAGCGTCTACGCTTGGGTTTCGCATCGAAACCGCCTCGCCGCGGCTTTTTCGAAGCAGCCTTTTTCTTGGCAGGTCTCTTTTTACTTCGCGTGACTTTCTTTTTCGTAGCCTTCCGGGTTCCTCTGACAACAGTTTTCTTCCCGCTGCCGGAACGACTTGAGGCTTTGCCAGCGGACCGCCGGACGCCTTCTTTCTTTTCGGCCTCTCCACCTTCTGAGCTGGCTTTTATCTTTTTTCGCTTCACGGGGCGACGTCTTTTTTTCAATGGTTCTGAAGACGGTGCTTTTTTCAGCATCTTAATCTCAGCAGGTGTCAACGCGCGATGCGCTCCCCGGGGAAGGTCTCCCAATCGAAGCGGCCCAATTGAAACACGTTTAAGCGTCCTAACTTTATGCCCAATCCCGGCAAGCATACGGCGAATTTCCCGGTTTCGTCCTTCCGCCAGAACGATCTCCAGCCAACATCCGCCCGTCGCCCGTTTTAAGAACTTGGCTTTCGTAGCTCGAGCCAAACCTTCGGCGATATAGACGCCCTCTTCCAACTTTCTCAAATCCCCGGCTGCGGGCGTTCCGACGACCTGAACGTGATATTTCTTTTCAACGCCATATCGGGGGTGAGTCAATTGATTCGCCAATTCGCCGTCATTCGTGACCAAAATCAAGCCTTCGCTCGATTGATCTAGACGCCCAACGTTATACACGCGTTTGTCGGTTTTGATTAAATCAATCACCCGCGGTCGCCCTGACGGATCACTACTGGTCGAAAGAATTCCCGGAGGCTTGTTGAGAATAAAATACTGCAGACGTTGAACCGTCAGTTTCTCAGCATCGACGTAAATCTCCTGTTTAGCTGGATCTACTTTGACTCCAAGGGTCGTGACGATTTGGCCATCAATTTCAACACGCCCCTCTTCAATGATCAGTTCGCACTCCCTGCGACTGCCGATCCCTGCCGACGCCATCACGCGTTGCAGCCTCAGCCGCCCATCTTTGGGTTTCGACGACTTGGCTGTTGCTCCTGATTTCTTCGCAGGCTTGCGCTTGGTAGACGGTTTTCCTCGTCCGGATGCCTTGGGCCGAATTTTTGGTTTACCGCTGGATTTCTTTTTCGCCATCGTGAATCACTTCCTCTAGCGCAAAGACGCGCTAAACCATTATTTAATAAGGAAACCAAGTGTAGTACCAATCCGGTTTCTGTATACGTCCAATCTGGCTCCAATTCAGAAAATTAGAACGGTTAGCTAATATCACCGCTATCGCTAAGAGTTGAATTGGTTATACCAAGTGACAGGCCAGTTACCCGCGAACCAAAACGAAGCCCCAACATAAACTCTAGACCCAGCGACACGCATGAAAGGATTCAATTGACGCTAAACGACGAAATCGAGGAAATAACAGCCTATCACGAGGCTGGGCACGCCGTGATGGCAGTCGCACTTGGCGGACGCATCATTCGAGTTTCCATTGAACCGCCGGAAGATGATGGTTTGAAACGGTTCGGCGAATCGATTGTCAGCTGGCCCCCGGCAACGGATGCAGCGATTTACGAAGTCGAGCTCAAAGTCAGCCTCGCTGGACCGATCGCCGAACTGCTTTATCGATCGGAACAAATGCCCATCGGTTCCATTCCGGAATTCGCCGCCGACTGGCAACGGGCAGCCGAATCTGCTGTCTTTCTCAAGCCCACGAGACGTGAACAAATTCAGCTGCTCTCCAAAGCTGAACTCTGGGTTCGAGAATTCTTCAATCGGACTCGTAATTGGGCTGCCGTCGGTGCCGTTGCCGACGAGCTCCTGGCACACTATACGCTTGAGAGTGAACAGCTTGAGGAGACGATCGCGTTCTGGATCGATACCGAAACCGGCTAGCCGTTGAACCTAAATTCATGGCGCGGGTACGAACTCTCAAAAGTGCCGGCTCAATTGATCCCTTGGGCGAGTCCATCCAAGCGACTTGAAATATTCCTCAACATCTCTTGCTCGAGAGAGAAATCACGTCCCATCGGGATCCATCCCTCATTAGGACTTGGTACAGTTCCTGCTACCGAATCACGATCAAGCGAATTATCAAACCTTAACTGACCCTGCGTCGTTGCCCCTATTGGCTGGTTAAGATCTTCCAACTCTTTGAAGACCTTCACGTCAATTTGATAGGCATTACCGGTTGGAATCACGCGAATTTTCGCAAATCGCCGGACTGTTTGAAACGTCGCATGCAGTCGCTCGAAACCTCGAGTTGAATCTTTCTGCCATGGCTCACCCAGGGTACTGCCAATCTTGGGATGCGTTTCAATCCATCCTTCTGACATGATTCCGTCCAATACGCGAATTCGCTCCTCGCGATAGATCTTAAAATAATTATCAACTTCATCACTAACTTGTTCCATTACGATCCAGCGATCGACCATCGGAACAACCATTGGATTCTGAACTGGAGCATGCCCCATTAGGTTTGACGATTTTTCGTCATAACGAAAAACGCGACAACCGACTTGGCAAGTAAACAGCAGGAACAGCAACGCCAAGAGCGCGTGTTGAATAGCTGCCTTCAATCGGTGGTGTCGCTGCAAACTCAAAACCCAATCCCCTTATTTCAAAAATTTCGCGGCGTAGTGTGCGAAATTTATGATCAAGGAGCAATGCCAGGTTTGCTAGCAGGAACGTACAACTGACCGGTTTTTTGAATCTGAATAGCAGAAAATCAGATTATTTATTGAGTTGACCGCCGTAGTCGTTCGTTGGATCGCGATAATTTGAGTGCAGATGATCCAACGGATCACCACCGAGATCTTGACAGGCATACTCAATAACAAGAGAAGGGGACTGAATTCGATACGAAATATCACTCTTAGGATTTCGATTTCCGTTCCAAGCAAAGCTCATTTGACTCAATTCCGACCGAATCTTTTTCATTCGCATTTTCGATTGCTGGGGAGGGAGATCACCGACCCACTGTTCGATCAGTTTTATCAAAACGGCCTGTTGCTCTTTTGACAATTGCTCACACGGCAACCCTTGGGGAACCGGAACAAAACCATCACGTCCCGGGCCGGTCACAATTCGGGCTCGTTTCGATTGAACTACCGCTTTTTTTACTTGCTCGTCTGAAAGGCTCATCGCTAACTGATGCGCCATCGCCGTCTCGTTCTTAAAAGGTCGATACTCAACATTACCGATCTTAAAGGCATGCGGTTGCGTGCCGATGAAACTCGGCGACATTGTCATTCTTCTACCCTGGATTGAAACATTCGCTCCGACATGATGACCATCTAACTGGAAACACCACGGTTTTGTTTTGGAGGGCGTCCCGAAAATTACAATCGCAAAATTCTCAGTCCCAAATCCACGCCTCGGCTTGCCATCCTGTAAAAGCTGATCATCGGCGAGCATGATGCTTCTCATTTTGTCAAACCCTTGACGACTCAGCAGACTCCCCATCAACGCACACGCTTTTTCAATTTGCTCTTTGTTTAGTTCCGAGAACTTTACTCCATCAGCATCGTTGCGGGCAGGTAAATTTGTCCACTCTCTCCGCTTCTCACTTGATAGCTCGCCCAGACATTTTGATTTCTGTTCCTCACTTAACGATCCAAGGAATTGATCCGCTTTGCTCACAATCGAATCGATAGAATGGTCAGCCCCGGAGGGATCGTAAGTTCCAACGATAAAACTGGCATCCGAGACAAAATCATCTCGATCTGCCGCCCCTTGGGATTCTTGCGCAGAGCAGGCCGAACCTCCGAGCAAAACAACCAAGGCAATTAAAACTAACCAACTACCAAACATGCCAGAGCAAGACTTCATTCCTCGACCTCTTTATAAAGGAGCTTGTGCGTGAGTTTTTTATCGGCCGGTAAACATCAACCAACTTCCACAATAGACGGATCATAATCCTCAGGAGGTACAAAACCAAGACAATTCATCGCAGTTGCCGCCAAACTACTAATCCCAAGATCACGCTCTGCCCCTAGTCTCAGGTTGGCTTTTCCGGTGGGGTCGTAGATATAACACGGGACGGGATTAAGCGTATGGCTGGTTTTCGGCTTGGGATTTCCAGATGCGTCCAACTTCAAATTGCCGTCTTTTCCCACCTCAAACATCTCATCAGCATTACCGTGATCCGCCGTCACAATCAATATTCCGCCTGTCTGGTCGATCGCTTCTTTTAAGCGACCAACACAAAGATCAACGCACTCCACTGAAATCTCGACAGCTAAGAGATCCCCCGTATGCCCCACCATGTCGCCATTGGGATAATTGGCGCGAATGAAGTCGTGCTTTTGGTTATTGATCGAGTCGAGAATAACGTCAGTAATCTCTCCGCCTTTCATCCAGGGTCGTTGCTCGAACGGCAACAGATCGGATTTAATCTCGACATAATCCTCCGCTGATTCATCGAACTTACCACTGCGATTGCCATTGAAAAAATAGGTCACATGACCATATTTCTGGGTTTCACTCACAGCTAATTGCGAAACACCTGAACTGGCAAGATACTCACCCATCGGCCGGTCGATCGCCGGTGGCGTTACAAGGAATCGTTTTGGAATTTCAAGGTCCGCATCATATTGCATGATTCCAGCAAACTTTACGTCTGGCACTTCGCCGCGGTCAAAAGCGTCGAATTCAGCATCATCAAACGCGAGAGAAATTTCCATCGCACGGTCACCCCGAAAATTAAACAGGACGACGCTATCGCCATCGACAATCGGACCCACCGGCTTTCCATCCCTGACCACAACAAACTCCTTGAGGTCCTGGTCGATCACCCCCGGAGTTTCTTCGCGTAACGTTTCCACGGCCGATTTCGCCGATTCAAACTCACGTCCTCTCCCTTTTACGTGCACATTCCAACCACGCTCGACCATCGGCCAATCCGCATTGTATCGATCCATGGTGATATATAATCGCCCGCCACCGGAAGCAATGGCATAGTCAAATTCGCCCGAAGCATTAATTTCCGAAAGCTGATTCTCCAATGCTTCGATATAGATCAGCGCTGAGGTCGGGGGGACATCGCGACCATCCAATAACGCATGGACGCGAACTTTACGTATCCCTTGTTCATGGGTTTGCTTTAGGATTGCAGCCAAAATATCTACATGAGAATGAACATTTCCATCAGAAAGAAGACCGATTAGGTGAAGCGTATTTTCTTCCAGTGCCCCTGTAAGATCTTGCCAAGTTTCTCCCTTAAACATTTCGCCCGACTGCACTGAATTCTGAACCAGTAGTGCTCCTTGATCAAAGACACGACCGGCACCGATTGCGTTATGCCCCACTTCGCTATTGCCCATATCATCATCCGTCGGCATCCCCACGGACCGCCCGTGAGCGCGAAGGGTGGTGTAAACCGAGTTGGCCTTCAAGTGATCGAGATGAGGAGTGGATGCTTTTGCAACCATATCGCCGGGATCTCCTTGACCAATCCCAACTCCATCCATGATGACAAGAACTACGGGGCCTTCGGCTCCAGAAAATGAAGGATGCTTGGTAAGTTGATTCATGACGTTTGTGTTTTTTTAAAAATTTAGACGGGAAACCGGGTTGGTCGCGTTTGATCCAGCCCGATGCAATGACGTTCTATTGTAGAGACCTCTGCGGAAATCGGGAGGGTTCGTCGATTGAAAAAACAAGCTTCCTAAATAGATTTACCTATCTCGATCGGAACAATCATCGCCAAGACTTTAAACAAGACAATTTCCTTGGAAAAGCTTTGTCTCCTAAAAATTGGATTCCTGTTTCGGCAACAGCCAGTCCACTAGAACGGATCGAACTTTTGGAGGACAATTTGATCTCGAGACCAATCTATTTTTCCACTTTCAAATTGACACTTTTTGGCGACTTCGATGGCAAAAGTAAAACCACTTGTTTTTGACTACCGCGGCTCTTTAATTCCAGAAAACGGCATCACACCCGACCAAATACAGCAACTCGGTGCAGCACTTGATTCGGCAAGGAATGAAATCCTCAAAACAGATGTAGAATTATTTGCATCTCAAACCAACATCCCCGAAGAAAAACAGCCTCTCGACGCGGGTTTTTTTGAAATGCCCGAACGAATCCTCGATGAGTATCAGTCGAATCGCCCTGAAAGTGAACTCGGTCGCATACTCGATACGGCGACACGGCTGAGAGAACGGGTCGACAAGGTCGTCGTTCTCGGAATTGGCGGTTCCTACATGGGAGCCCGTGCCTTAATGGAAACCTGTTGCCAACCTTACTTCAATGAACTCACCCGCGCCGAACGGGGCGGACGACCGCGAATGTATTTTGAAGGCAATAATGTTGATAACGATTGGTCGCAAGGACTTTTGGAGTTCCTAAAAAATCACTCTCAGGGCGACGGGCCGGAAGGTAAATGGGCGATTGTTGTAATCAGTAAGAGTGGCGGCACACTCGAAACTGCTGCAGCATTTCGACAATTCCTGGCCGCTCTGGAGTCGGAAGTAGGCACTGAAAATCTACCAGACTATGTTGTCCCAGTCACTGGCGAATCGGGAAAACTCGCAAGCTTAGCTGACGAGATTGGCTGCCAGGATCGATTCCTCGTTCCTGACGGGGTAGGGGGGAGGTTCTCGGTTCTTTCCGCCGTTGGTTTACTGCCGGCCGCGATTTTAGGGATTGACATCGTGGCCCTCCTTGAGGGAGCGGCGGCGATGAACAGTCAATTTAGAACGCAACCGCTCGGTAGTAACCCAGTCCTCGACTATGTCGCGGTCAACCATCTCCTTGAAAAAGAACAGGGCGTGGTCACTCGAGTTCTGTCAGTATGGAGCAAGTCACTGGAGTCAGCTGGATTTTGGTATGACCAATTACTGGCCGAAAGCCTCGGAAAATTCGAACGCGGAGCTCTACCTTTGACCTGCTTAAATTCTCGCGATCTCCACTCGCGTGCCCAGCAGCACCAGGAAGGCGCACGCGACAAAGTGATGAACAATGTGATCGTTGATCACTGGCGTTGCGATCCACTCCCAATCGGCTCAAGTGAGCGGAATCAGGATCAACTCAACGAATTATCTGACAAAACACTGCCAGATATCATGTCGGCGGCGATCGCCGGCACGAACCAGGCCTACCTTGACGACAATCGCCCGACGACCAACCTCCACTTTCCGGCAGCGGACGAGGCAAGCCTCGGTCAATTTTTTCAAATGATGATGTTGGCCACGGTTCTCGAAGGCCGATTGCTCGAAATTAACCCTTACGGACAACCGGGGGTCGAGAAATACAAAGTCAACATGAACCGAATATTACGAGAACCCGTAGATAAGTAGTCTACCACGGTCGAATTATCAATTGCGAGCCACTAAAATTTAGGGGCTCGCAGAACCCCCGATAAACGTTAACGATTCAGCGTTAGGTAATATTCGCCTCTTACTTAGTTCAAGTAGAATCTAACTGACCGCTTCGACCTTAAAGGAATGGACATATGAGCATTGAATTAACTTGGCTCGGGCATGCCACTTGGTTAATCAACGACGGACATCATCGAATCCTCCTTGATCCATTTTTGAACGATTCGCCAACTGCTCCCCAGAAAGCAAACGAAGTCGACGCCGATTTCATATTGGTTTCACATGGCCATTTCGACCACGTGGCTGACGTCGCTGAAATCGCCAATCGCTGCAACGCAACGGTTATTGCCGGATTTGAGGTGGCAGAGTGGTTTGCCAAGCAACATGACGTGAAAAGCACCACAGGCATGAACATTGGAGGCTCCCTCACCCTGCCATTTGGTAGCGTCAAGATGACACCGGCGATTCACAGTTCACAACTTCCCGACGGCTCGTACGGAGGTGTCGCGGGAGGGTTTTTAGTGATGATTGGCGAACGAACACTCTACTTCGCCTGCGACACTGCATTGTTTTCTGACATGCAACTCCTTCGTGACAAAGGAATCGACGTTGCGATCCTTCCAATCGGAGACTTGTTTACCATGGGACCTCGCGACAGCGTAACAGCAACCAATTACCTAAACCCCAAACAGGTTCTCCCCACGCACTACAACACTTGGCCTCCCATCGAACAGGACGCAGAGAGTTGGGCCGAAATGGTGAGAGCCGGTGCCACCGCTGAACCCATTGTTTTGCAACCGGGCCAATCTCACGTGATTGAATAATTTCGTTAAAGAAGAATTTTATGCTCCAAGTCTACTTCACTCGCCGACTCCAGCCGTCCGCGACATTCATCACTGCGCTTGCACTAACGGCCGTGGCTTTGGGTTCACCTATTCACGCCCAGTCAAATGAAGTCTGCTGGAAACTGAAAACAAATGACCAGTTTGATTTAAACTTCAATCAAACTTCAAAATCGGACACAACGATTGATTCTCGGGAAACCAGCATCGAGAGCAAAACTGAAATTGAGATGACGTGGAAGGTCAGCAACGTCGATCCAGAGGGAACTGCCACGATCCAACAAACGATCACAGGCATTAACTTGGTCGTAAACGGATTTACCAGAAAGAAGAAGGGGGAAACAGGTGCACCGCTGCTCGAAGTTGCAGTCGACACGTCAGTCCCCGCCAAGACCTCAGCCCAGGGTAAAAAATTACTAAAACAAATCCAACCACTTCTCAACGTTCCGATCGATGTAGTGATGGCAGCGACTGGTGAAATCCTTGATGTAAAAATCTCCACGGACGTTGCCGATTTACTTAATGAGCTTCCTAACACTCAGAATCTACGACAACTGTTTAGCGCCGACGGTCTCAAACAAATGATGGGTGCTTCGTCCGTCATCCTCCCGCAACCCCTGACGGTTGGCCAAACCTGGAACCGTCAATCGACCACTGACACCGCAATGGGAGCCATGGAGCAAACCGAAACTTATACCTACCTAGGCAACAAGGATAGTGAGCAAGGGCAAGTTGCTGTGTTCAACGTTTTGACCGCGTTGAAACCCCTTGATTCAAAATCAAAACAACAAGGTTCAAGCTTACAAGGGAAACTAATTAGCTTTAGTGGATCTGGTAATTTAATGATGGATCTTGAAAACGGCTTTTTCAGCACCAGTAAAATTCAAAATACGGTGAGTACCGAAAAACCGTATCGCGAGAAAGTGATCAAAACGACAGTTTCGAATGAAATCGAAATGAGCATGCAAAAGCGAAAATAAGAAACTTGTTTGAGGAATTTCAACCCAAATACAAGACTCTTTTAAAGCGTCAGCCAGTTTATTTTTTAATTCTCATTCTTTCATTTTAACCCTACATCAAATTCCTTAAAAAATACGAGTCGATGACCGATTTCATTACAGTAGCGAAATTAGGTGACATCCCCGAAGGCGAGGGAAAGGCATACAAATACAATAGTCGCATGGTTGCGGTTTTTAATCGAAACGGTGAGTACCATGCCATCGACGACATGTGCCCCCACATGGGCGCTTCACTTGCCTCAGGACACCTCGAAGAATGCACGGTCGTATGCCCTTGGCATTCGTGGAGCTTTGACATCCGAGATGGAGCATGGTGCGAAAACCGACGTATCAGCATTGACGTCTATCAGGTGAGAATTGTTGGCGACGACATTCAAATCGCAGCTGCTGAAAAAAACGAAGGTAATGATCCTGAAACACCCTCCCCAACCAACCCGGACGGTTCTTCTGATGACAGAAACTGACCCACCCGATTCAAATGTTACGCTCAGTGAATTTCAAACGCTGATCCGAAATATGTATTTGGAAAAAGATCAAGCGCGAGGCGTGCCCGCGACTTTCATGTGGTTGATGGAGGAGGTCGGTGAGTTAGCATCGGCCCTACGAGAAACAACACCTTCGGAAGAAACACGTATTCCTCCCGATCAATGGCAAGCCCGGCGAGAAAATCTAAAACAGGAATTTGCCGATGTGCTTGCGTGGTTGGCAACAATCGCAAACGTGGTCGATGTCGACCTAAGTGAGGCAATTACCCAAAAATATGGTTCTGGATGCCCAGGATGTACGAAATTTAACTGCATTTGTCCCGACGAGCAAAAACCGTAAAACCGCCCAACCACTGGTCAGCTAGGTAAGAATCCTTCAAGCAAATCCTCAAAACTCACCCCTTCACTACAGGGTGTCCATTTCGATTCGTGCATTATGGGAATGGTTCTTAATTCTCTGCCCCTTATGATAGCCTGAAATAGAGACTTCGATTATGCTTAGAGAGTGTTCGTTCGTTTCAACCCTTTGCGAAATATTCATGAGCTTTTCTTCTGTGCTTCATCGAATCGGGTTGTTTACTTTGGTCTTGCTGACCTGTCAGCTAAGCCTCTGCCTCCCGGCAAATTCGACACTCCTTCAAGATTCAAACCCCGGTGAGGCCAGCCTTTCCACCAAGGTTTCGACCGGCTTCGATGGGAATGTAAAACTCGGAAAATGGGTTCCAATCTTCCTTTCACTTAACCCGAAAACTTCGGCGACTCAATTTGAGGTTGAGAATCTCGATGGTGATGACACCCCGGTGATTTATAAAGGCCCACTTTTGTCGGATCCGAAATTCCCCGGGCAGTATCAAGCGTGGACACGAATTGGTCGCACTTATGGAAAATCAGAGTTGCGATTACTCAACTCTACCAACGAACTAATCCAAACAATTCAACTCAATTTCACTGGGCCGGAACGGGTCGGAAATTTTATCGGTTCGACTCAAGAGCTGGTACTAACCCTTGAACCTCAGGAATTATTCAAAGAATCAATTGAATCAGTATCCTCATTGGCATCGAAGGAAGATGCCCGGATCATCGCAGCCTTAGGGGAAGATTCAACGCTACCCTTTAATTGGATAGAGTACGATTCCGCGGACGCTATTTTACTGGTCACGTCCGACATCGAGAGAATTAACCAGATTTCGGACGTTCAACTGGATGCGATTGAAACCTGGGTTAAGCAAGGTGGAACATTAATTCTTTCTGCGACTGCCAATGCCAATGAACTGCTTTCAGAAAATAGCCGCCTCGCGAGATTTTGCCCCGGCACTTTTGTGGGACTCGATGAGTGCAACAACAGCAGTCGACTAGAAACCTTTTGCGACAGCCAGGAAAAATTACTGACGTCTAATAATGAATCGATACCAATTGTTAAGCTCGACGAAGTTCGCGGCACCGTTTTGGTCGATAACTCTAACACAAAGAATCGTAAACCTTTAATCATTAAAAGCGCTTTTGGGATGGGAAAGGTCGTTTTTGTCACTTTCGATTTAGATGACTCGCAGACGACTAAGTGGATTGGATTTCCAAAACTGGTTGAAAAACTGGTATCCGGCGCAGCAACCGAAAGAGAGACCACCTCTTCGACCACGTCTCGCGGGAGCTCTGTTTCTCACTTCGGCTACAAAGACCTCATTGGTCAATTGCGAGTTCCTCTCGATAGATTCCGCGATGTGCAATTCGTCAAATTTGCAATGATTGCTTTATTGATCGGGTTGTACATTTTGTGCATTGGGCCGGGCGACTATTTCCTGCTGCACAAATTTTTTAAAAAAATGGAACTAACCTGGATCACGTTCCCGCTGGTCTCTTTAATTTTTTGCGGCCTGGCAGTTGGGATTTCAATTGCGACTCGCCCCGACACCATCAAGATCAATCAATTAGAAATCATCGATATTGACACGATCAATGGAGAGGTGCGAGGAACTGTATGGGGTAATCTTTACAGCCCGGTTGGACAGACCTGCTCGATCGGCTTGGACAAATCACACCAACTCGGTTTCGAAATTGAATCGGACTTGGTGACTTGGCATGGGCTCCCCGGAAATGGCCTGGGCGGTATGAAAACCACTGCGAATCCGGGGCTGTTGAAAACAAACTACGAGCAGTCCTTTCAAGTAAGTGACAATGGTCAAACTCTGGATACTGAAATTGAGAATCTACCGCTTCAGGTTTCATCAACAAAACCCATTTTCGCGACGTGGTGGGCAAATATAGAACCCGAATCAAGAATTCAACTTAATCGCGATCCTCGACTGACTCAGCTTCGCGGTCGTGTGAACTACAAACTTCCGTTCAAACTGAAAAACTGCCGTCTGATTTTTGAGAACTGGGCGTATGTACTGGAAAACCCCCTCAATCCAACCGACACATTTGATGTTCAAACCGGAACGACTGAAAAATCGTTGAAAAGTATCCTGACGCGAAAGGTCAAACTCAAGAAGAGTGACCGGAGTGAAAACAGTCCGTGGGATCCAACCGACATTCGAGTCAATCGAATCGCCGACATCATGATGTTCTACCAAGCCGCCGGTGGTATGGCCTACACAAACCTGAGTCATCAATACCATTCGTTCACCGACATGACTGACCAACTCAATCTTCATCGTGCAATTTTAGTTGGCGAAGTCGACAAACCAGGCGCAGTTTTAAAAATCAACGGCGAATCCGCAATTTCACAGTACGACCAAACCACGACCATCGTGCGGATACTCCTCGAAGTTCAATATTAATGAGCCCCCGACAGTTCTATGATCAAAACTGAAAATCTCACAAAAAAGTACGGCGATTTGTTCGCGATCAAGGGTATTGAGCTCGATCTGAAACAAGGCGATCTGTTTGGTTTTATTGGCCCCAACGGTGCCGGCAAAACAACGACGATGAGGATCATTGCGACGCTATCCGAACCATCCTGGGGCGAGGCCTACGTTTGCAATCACTCCATCTATCGAGAGCCAAAAGAAATCCGCCGCCTTGTCGGCTACATGCCGGATTTCTTCGGTGTCTATGATGATATGAAGGTAATCGAGTACCTCGAGTTTTTTGCGGCCGCCTACCGAATTAAAGGGCCGGCACGACGAAAAAAATGTGATGAGATGCTCGAAATCGTTGACCTCGATTTTAAGCGCGATGCGTTTGCCAATACGCTTTCCCGGGGACAGACCCAGCGACTTGGACTTGCTCGAGTCCTACTCCACGATCCGCAGGTATTGCTGCTCGACGAGCCGTTGAGTGGCCTTGATCCCCGCGCTCGAATCGAAATGCGAAACTTGCTTCGAAGATTAGGACAAACGGGAAAAACAATTATTGTTTCAAGTCATATTCTTCCAGAACTGGCTGACGTTTGTAACAAAATTGGAATTATCGATCGCGGTGTAATGAGCTTCTCCGATGAGGTATCTGAAGTCATCAAAAAAGTTCGAAGCCAGATAATTTTACAGGTTGGTGTCAAAGACGATGAAGAGCGGGCCATCAAATTCCTCGATGCCGACGAACAAGTCGCCAGCGTTGTTAAAGGTGATGGATTTCTCGTCGTGACCCTGAAGGCGGAAGTTACCGACTACTCGGAGTTACCGACCGCCTTAATTGGAGAGGGATTCAAGTTGACCCTGTTCCAAGAGGAAGAAGTGAATCTCGAATCTGCGTTCATGGCGCTTACTAAAGGAACGGGTCAAAATTTCTAGTCTTGGTTAAGAGCCTCCTGGTTAAAAGCCATAACGGAAGCCCGACTGCGCCCCGATCACGTTGCTGAAACATGGCAATGCCTGAGAAGGGCAGTCCATTTCAGTCAGAGAAGTTAGATTGCGTCGGGTCCCGTTTCACCCGTTCGAATCCGGATGCAGTCGTCGATCGGTACGACGAATATCTTTCCGTCACCAATCTCCCCTCGGGTTCCCGATCTGCCCCCCTCAACAATCGCATCGATCGTCGGCTTGACGAATTCTTCATTGACAGCGATTTGAAGCTGAATCTTTCGGCGGAGGTCTCCGGCAAAATCTTCGGCCCCGTAAGCTGGAGTTTGACCATGCTGATTCCCAAAACCCTGACAATCCATGATCGTCAATCGAAAGACCTCAACCTTGCTCAAGGCGGTTTTCACCGACTCAAGATGATGAGGCTGGATAATCGCAATTATTAATTTCACGTTAAAACAAACATTCACTCGAAATTTATTTATCGAAGGTGCCAGTGAAAATAACTCACAACGGAAAAATTACAACCACAACACCCGACCAAAATGCAATCTCAGCAACAATCTGGTTTCCTTTGGAAATGGACAGAAATACTGCCAATTTTTAGACCCATTTTAATGGTTGCAAAAGCCTTCCCCACCAATTACTATCCCCAGCAGATTCCTGTCCCCAGCATTTATCTCGATTTACATCATGAATTACAAATTACGCTTAATTGTTCCAACCCTAGCCATTTTGCTTTTCTCCTGTCATTCAGTAACAGGCGATCTAATTTTCTCCGAAGATTTTGGCAATATCGCCGATGGAACCAACATTACCACCTCAAACACGAACTTTAATTACAGCCGAATCGGATCTGGAGGCGGAGCAATTGTCTCCGCCAATCCCTCTAATTTCACACAAGCTGCGATGTCGCTCGGTGGTTCATCCACTGGGAGCTTGAATGGTGTCGGTTTGTCATCCGGATTGGGCAATAAAAATTTTGTTGGACTATCCTTCAACTTTCGATCTGCTGACGTTTCTCAAGGCGACTTAGTTATTACTACAGGATCTGGGTCAACCTTCGGGAACAACAGCGGATTCTCTAGTTCCCAACTTTTTTTTGGAGTCCAGTTCGACGCTGGTAATGTTGAGTATCGACGATCATCAGGCTGGAACAACGCCGGTTTTTCACTAAGTAATAACACCGACTATAAAATCGAAATCTATGGCAACAATACTGGAGCGGACGTTGATTACGGCAACGGTTTGGTCGCAAATCAAAGACTAGACATTTTGATCAATGGAACGAACATCGCAGACGACGTATCTTTTAACAACAATCAACTTGTCGATGGCTTTCGAATCTATCAAGTCAATGGTGGGCAAACTTATGAGATCGATGACATCACTCTTGTCGATGGTAATTTCTCATCCGTCCCGGAACCAACTTCCTTGCTGATGTTTGGAGCCACTGCGTTGATTGGACTAAAACGCCGAAGGAAAACTTCGCGTGCCTAAAAGTGCCTGAGAAGGCAACTGCATCGCCAACTAAGAATCAGAAAAAAGCCCCGCCAGCGAGAACACTGACGGGGCTTTTTAAGTTCGACGATTCAAACCAAAGTCATAGATAGCAACCGCAACTTTGGCCTTTGCTTTTGAAAATCGAAACCGGCCTGCTGGGAACAGCGCGAACGGCCTTTCGACCTTGGTTTCAATCAACAAAAACACTTCTTATCAACGATACCGAAAGAGCTTGTTTCTCAAGGAGTAAAGAAAAACGGGGATCGGTCTAAATCACCCTTTCAGCCGTTGTTAGAGCGCTCACCACCGGTTCGATTTGAAAAACCGCAGCGATGATGAGACTTAGCGTTTCGCAACACGAGCATTTATCGGGCGGCCCCGATAAACTCTGGCTGCCAACTAAGCGCTCTTGGTTTCAGGCATCGAAAAAGATTGGGGATCAATACCTCGGCTCACGATCTTTTCATCGATCACAATCTTGGTACCTTTCGGTTGCTCTGGCAGGTCATACATGATATCGAGCATCACCTGTTCGAGAATCGAGCGTAATCCACGTGCTCCCGTCCCTTTTTCCATCGCCTTCCCGGCAATTTTCGACAACGCCCCGTCGGTGAACTTCAGTTCGCAATCTTCCATTTGGAAAAGTGATTCGAATTGACGCACAAGTGCGTTTTTCGGTTCGGTCAGAACTTTGATAAGCCCCTCTTCTCCCAATGGTGCCAACGCGGTGGTTACTGGCAAACGACCTACTAATTCAGGAATCAGCCCGAATTCGAGAATGTCGTCACTGGTAACCTGCGGCATGATTTCAGCCATTTCGGCTTCCTCTCGGAAACCCGCTCCAGAGCCGAAACCAATCGTCCGCTCACCAAGACGCTTTCGAATAATATCGTCGATTCCAACGAACGTACCACCACAAATAAACAGTATGTTACTAGTGTCAATCTGAATGTACTGCTGCTCCGGGTGCTTACGTCCACCCTGAGGTGGAACGTTGGCGACGGTGCCTTCTAACATTTTTAGAAGGGCTTGTTGCACGCCTTCTCCTGAAACGTCTCGTGTGATCGAAACGTTGTTGCTCGTCTTGCCGATTTTGTCGATCTCATCAATGTAGATCACCCCACGTTGGGCTGCTTCTACATCGAAATCGGCAGCATGTAGCAACTTCAAAAGAAGGTTTTCGACGTCCTCACCGACATAGCCGGCTTCCGTCAGCGTCGTGGCATCACCGATTGCAAAGGGAACATTCAAGATCCGTGCGAGTGTTCGAGCCAATAACGTCTTACCCGATCCCGTAGGACCGGCAAGCATGATATTCGACTTGTCAATCTCGACGTCGTTTCCTTCCCAACCAAGCGAAAGACGCTTGTAATGATTATGAACCGCTACGCCCAGCACTTTCTTCGCATCTTGCTGACCAATAACGTATTCATCCATTCGTTCGACGATTTCGCGCGGTGTCAAAATCTTGTTGAATAACTGTTTTGACGGTCCTCGACGACGTTGCTCCTGTTCCAAAATAGACTGGCACAGTTCAATGCAATCTCCACAAATGTAGACATCGCCTGGCCCTTCGACCAAGGGTCCAACATCGCGATAGTTTTTACGACAAAACGAGCAATGCGCGTTCTTTTTAGATGTACCGCTCGTGCGGCGGTTTCCCGAATCGTTGCCTGCGGGCATTTCTACTCCTTAAAGCTTTTCTAAGTCCAACCGTTGCTATCCCAGTTGACGTTCGAACATTGCTTAGTGACTACACCTCACCAAGCAACGGTGCTTCCTTGCCCGCGAACTTCGAACTAATTTGTTCTTCAGCATAAGTGCTATCAATTCTTAACAAGCTGATAGCGACCTGTTTTCTTCTACTCAGTTGTCATCTCCCCAACAACTGAAGGATATATCCCCAATCCCATTCTCTGAAAAAGCCTACTAATCGTCAGCTTCTGGCTCTTCCTCAAAATCCGGTGTCTCGCCAGGCGACTCCACTTCCTCCGATTTTCCACCCAAGTCGGTCTTTGGCTCAAATTTTGAGCTGACCGGATCTTTGGGGATGGAATGGGCTAACCGTGAAAATTCGTCGTCGTCCAGCTTTCCTTCGTCTCGTAATTTTTGAAATTCGCCAATGAAATCGGTGGGAGGTGATTCTCCGCCAATCGCCATCTCTCTCAATAATTTCAGCACATAATAGGCAATCGCCATGAGGATGACCAATCCGGCGAGAATGGCAATCCACCGAGCTTCCGGGATCTGCATTGTCTCTGTCCACAGCTTTTTGATTGCGTTCATGGCTTCGCAGCAACCCTCAACTCATTTTGGAACTAACACACCAACGAAAGTCGTTTCGACCTTACCAATTAAACACCCTAAGGGCGGTTTAATTATAACGTTTCCCGCGATCGACGTTTAGTTCAATCTACTCCGGCAACCGTCCCTCCAACACGGTTTTTCCCAATCACGAACAACAAACGGCCAGGTGAGGGGGGACGCCCGTCTACTCGGCCAACTTTGCTTCCACCGTCCCCCGGAATTTTGCTCCCTTCTCCTTGTTTTTCATCACTCTCAATTCAAACCACTGCTAATCACGTTCCGCCAATCCTTGAGAGTCCAACTTAAATCGGATCGCACGGGTGTTACGCGATCTGACGATTATTGGTTCGGTTAATAATTTTGTAGTTATTCGGGACGATCGCTATTGGTGAAAAACCGTCAATAAAGTCGTGAAGCCCCGATCTCATGCGATCCTCAAAAACAAACTACTCGGTGGCTTTAAGGCACTTCTGAAGCTTTCGAGGCATTGAGCCGATTTCGGAGAAGGGGAGTTTTGCGCGAACAGCATAACCAGCGCTGCTGGATGCGGCCCTCCCTTGAAGCGATTGCAACACGAAAGGTCACCCGATCCGGACTGGTGCGCAGAACTGGTCGACTAGCGATGAGGCGTCTCGAAATGAATCAAATCAACAGTTCGCGAACTGACGATCAATTACCATGGCTGCCGGCAATCCAGCCAACGCGCAAGTTAATTCAAGCCACTGTCCCTGCCAAAGTCCGATCTTCTCGCATGACCTTGCGATTGGCAAATTCACACCTGCTCTTGATTTGCGGATTACTGTTAACGCTCCTGCCCAATAAAGCGGTTGCTCAGAATACAGATCTATTCATTCAGAATGAGCAAGCACAAACAGGGCAACCAGATTCAAGACTGGCTCAAGATGTTTTTCGCAAGATCGATCAACCAGCGAGTGCGCCATTCTCACCTCCGGCACGAGCCGAGCTGAATCGAGTGAAGATGGTAGGAACGAACCTTCGCTCGTTTGGGATCCCCTTCCAAATTAACGCAGACAACAATGCCTTCATCGAAGTCCAGCTCTATCTTTCTCGCGACTTTGGTTCCACGTGGAATTTTGCCGGACGGCAAACGACAGACCGTAAAGACTTTCCTTTTAAGTGCACCGAAGACGGGGAATACTGGTTTTCAATGAAGACGCTCGACCGGGACCGACGCCTGCTTCCAGAAGGCAACCCTCAGCCAGAGCTAAAGATCATTGTCGATACGATTAAGCCAACGCTCGATTTCCAAGTGGAGGCAGATGCTGCGGGGCGGGTAATTTGTCGCTGGACTGCCAAAGACAAAAATCTACAACCGGAATCTATGCAAATTTTTTATCAGAGCATCAATCCAGATAACTCGGCCAATGCCTGGAAAAAAGTTCCTGTCCAATTAAATGGAAAGCAACGAAACGGAATTTACTCCGACCAGATCGCCTGGTGGCCGGAAACCAAAGACCGACAGTTAAGGGTTGTCGTCGAGCTCAAAGACATTGCCGGGAATATGGTGCAAGCGAACCGACTACTCACGATCCAACCCTCGGCGTGGCGGCACAGTTCCGAGTCTACCGCTCAGATTACCGATCAGCCGCAAACGCCCCGAGATATCGCCATTGCAAATTCACAACTGCCCGGCAATTCGCGTCAGACTCGGCCTGAAAATAACTACGCAACGACCCAATTTGGCTCACCACAAGAACACCGCGGGAGTGTCAACTTAAAAATTAAAACGGCAAAAGAACCGATGCCGCCAACCTCCCGAGCGTTCCCCCCACGGGCAATCACCCCCGACCGGGTTGCACCACCGGCGATCGAAACGACGCAACCGGACTCCATAGTTTGGGAAAGTAAAACAAAACGAGAGTTTTCTAAAAATCAAACGAACGTGGCAACCGCGCTTCCTCGGAGTTTTCCGCTGAATACCCAATTCCCTTCACAACCTTCACCGCGGCAACTACTCGCCAAACCTCCACTCGAGGTTCCTCCCAATGAGACTACAACCAAAATTTCGAAAGGGATGTTTATCGGCGAATCCTCCACGATGGGTGCCACCAACCAATTCCGCGGCCCCGGCCCGAAAACCGAACGCCCCATCACGGCGCCAACCTTAGTTCCGGCCGTCTCCGGACAATCTCCGACGATTCCCCCTTCTGACGGGCAGTACTCAACCCAGCCACTCCCCGCACTTCCTCCGGAATCTGAAAACCTCACGACAACCCTGAAACCGGCCCGTGCGGTTGATTCGGCAACCCCCATTGCCAGCGCACCGGTTCCAAGTGCAATTTCAAGCTGGGAACCCAACACTTCCTCTACGCTTGCCAAAAAACCAAAAATGAACACGGAAGACCAAGTGATTGGTTCGATGCGGTTTGACCTGAAATATGCAATCGACGCCATTGATCCGTCAGGCGTCGATCGGGTTATTTTGTGGGGAACTCAGGATGGCGTTCAGTGGAAATCCTGGGCAAGCGATCCCGATAGTCGCAGTCCGTTTCCAGTATCTGTCGACCAAGACGGCACCTACGGATTTCGAATCGTTGTCCACTCCAAAGACGGGTTAACTGGTACAGGACCTTCGACGGGCGATCCTGCCGACATTTGGATTACCGTCGACACCAAAAAACCACAAACAAGCATTAACTCAGTTCCTTACGGACGCGGTCGCGAAGCTGGTCACCTTGTCATCAACTACACGGTCAACGATTCAGAGCTTACCAATCGGCCCATCACGCTTGCCTACAGCAGCACGGTGAATGGGCCTTGGATTTTGATTGATGAAAATCTCGCTAACACAGGCCGTCACGTGTGGAAACCGGGTACAGAAGTACCGCAGAAAATATTCCTAATGATCGAGGCCCGAGATAAGGCTGGAAACGTCGGCACCCATTTGCTCCAACAACCCATCGATATCTCAGGGCTCGTTCCTAGTGGAACCATCAGCGGAGTTTCCGTTGTCGGCAAGGATTAAAATAGCCAGCCCTCCACCGCTAATTTTCTCACGAATGATTTCGTGGAAGACAATCGGGAATCCACCGCCGATTCTCATTGTTCCCTCGAATAATCTCACAAGGGTAAACGCTCTGCAAGCGACACCCACTCTCATTCTGGAATACCCTCTTAGGGTGGCTCTGAGGTATACCCAGATTACTTCTCTTGATGTCCCGACACTAGATTGCGATCTCGATCAGTCTCAACCCCGTATTCAGCAGGTGGTATTGGACTGACATTTCCCGACTAGTATTTCACCCGAAAACACTACATTTCATTTGGCAGGGCAGGGGACAGGCTTGTCAAACTCACCCATCCCTTGTCTAGGGAGTCGATATTGGGATCAAAACGGCTTATGCTGTTTAGTCGTTACCGGAAACGAGGAACCAAACCATGTCGAATACCACAGAATCCAACGCTACAAAACCCTCGCAAACGTCCCTCCCCGAAATCACGCTCCGCGTCATTGTGCTGGGCATCATACTCTCGGTCGTCATGGGCGCCGCCAACGTGTACGTTGGCCTCAAAGCGGGAATGACGGTATCGGCTTCGATTCCGGCGGCGGTCATGTCGATGTTGTTATTTCGATACCTGTTTCGCAGACCTAGCATTCTCGAAGCTAATCAAGTGCAAACCTGCGCTTCGGCGGGCGAATCCCTGGCCGCAGGAATCATTTTCACTATGCCGGCCATGATTTTGATCGGCCACTGGGAATCCTTTGATTACTGGACAATCACAATCGTCGCATTCACGGGAGGAATGTTAGGTATCTTGTTCATGATTCCCATGCGTCGAGTGTTTGTAGTAAATAACGACGAATTAAAGTATCCGGAAGGTATCGCGTGCGCCGCTGTCCTAAATGCAGGCGGACAGGAAAGCGACGCAAGTGCAGGTCGCAGCCTAATTTTTGGCGGCATCTTGGGTGCTCTTGTAAAGGTCGTCGGTGGATTTTTATCGCTGATCAACGGAAGCCTGGAAACAGCGACCGTCGTTAACTCACGTATCCTTTATTTTGGTGGCGACATTTCGCCAATGTTAATTGCCGTCGGTTTTATCGTCCGGCTGAATGTTGCTATTTTAATTTTCATTGGCGGAGCACTGGCATGGCTAATTGGTATCCCATTACTAGGAGGAGGGCTCGCCGACGGAAATCCTGTTGATCAAGCCTATGGAATTTGGAGCGGGCAGATGCGTTATGTAGGCGTGGGGGCCATGGTGGTCGGAGGGTTCAGCGCCCTGATCGCCGTCCGAAAAGGACTACTCGCCGCCATCTTACATCTCTGGCATGGATTTCAAAAAAAGTCAGAGACCCAGGAAGACCTTTCTCAACGCGACATTCCCTCTTGGGCAATCCTCGCCCTTGGAAGTATTTGTTTAGCCCTTCTGGCAGTAGTTAATTTTTCATTTACTAACAACACAGGAATCACGCTGCTTTCGACAACGGTGATGGTAGTCATGGGCTTTTTCTTCACCGCCGTGGCAAGCTACATCGTTGGACTTGTTGGAAACTCAAACAGTCCTGTTTCGGGGATGACCATCACAGCGGTTCTGGTCGCCGGTGGATTATTGTACTTATTTAACTACACCGGTGCGGAAGCAGCGGTCGCCACACTCGGAATTGCAGCGATCGTTTGCTGCGTGGCTTGCACCAGCGGCGACGTTTGTAATGATCTAAAAACCGGATCAATCGTAGGTGCCTCTCCTTTCCGCCAGCAAATCATGCAAATTCTTGGCGTCTTCGTCGCCGCCTTTGTCATGGCGCCCATTTTGACGCTATTGCATGAAAACACGCCGGGAGGAATCGGTGGAAAAGAACTGTCCGCCCCGCAAGCGGGATTGTTTGCGAGTCTTGCCGAAGGTTTTTCAGGTAAAGGCGAACTTCCGTGGCGGCTAATTGGCATCGGGGCCGGGTTGGGCGTGGTCATTCTCGTGATTGACGAATTCTTAAAAAAACAGAAGTTCAAATTCCGGGCTCACTTAATGCCAATCGCGGTTGGCATGTACCTCCCCTTTGGACTGGCAACTCCGATCTTAGTCGGCGGATTGATTGCCTATTTCTATTCCCGAAACATTCCCGAGAAAGACCACGAGGAAACGCTCCATCGAGGAGTCCTATTCTCCTCGGGTGTTATCGCCGGTGAAGCGTTGACTGCCGTTGGGATCGCCGGTCTGGCTGCATGGGGCATTCAGTCCCTTGATTTTAAACTGTCTTCTTCGACGGTCACCCTGCTTACCGCACTAGCGGCGATTGCAATCGTCGTTGCATTTTCATTGTTCACCCGTCCTCAAAAAAATAAATAGTTCAAACTGAATTATATGAATGGCACCCATCACGTTTTCGAATTCCTCGAAAAGTCGTCCTTGCAGGACCTCAACGGAGCCTGCGCTATATTTGGAAGCGAACGGTTTTTAAAAAAATTAGCCGTCAAACATATAACCAAAGCAATCGGAGGCGACGAAGATTTCGTTCCGTCGGAATACGACTCCAATCATGCTTCGTGGCCAGCCATTTGGCCGGACGTTCATGACGAACTTTCAACGCGCAGCCTCTTCGGGGGTAACAACCCTAAAGTTGTTTTAGTGGACGATGCTGACAAATTCGTCACCGAGAATAGAGATCGCATTCATGATTATATCTCTGATAGTAAAGGAACTGGGTTACTCGTCCTGATCGTCAGTACCTGGGCGAGCAACACGAAACTCTACAAGCTAATTGACAAAGTTGGGTTTCAAGTCCGCTGCGATCCTCCTAAAACCAGCGCCAAGAGCAAGACATCCGATGAACCTCGAATCGTTCAGTGGCTAATCCAGCGAGCGAAAGAGGAATATGAATTCACGCTACCTAAAATGGGCGGTCAAATGTTAGTTGATCTGACCAGCAATGAATTTGGTCGCATGGACCAGGAGCTCCAAAAACTATCTCTCTTTGCTGACAGCAAAGGTAACGTTAGCCAGGAAACCATCAAAAAAGTAGTCGGAGGCTGGCGCGCGCGAACCATGTGGGACGCCGTGGATGCAGCAGCAGACGGTGACGCAAAACGTGCCGTCACCTTGCTCGACCAACTGCTCAGAAGCGGCGAACACCCACTCGGCTTATTTGGACAGCTTTCGTGGTCACTACGACGCTATTCGACCACATCCGAAATCGTGATGCGGCAAATGCGACAGAAAAAGAAACCAGACTTGGCTTCGGCTGTTCGACAAGCCGGTTTTCGAAGTTGGGGTGGCGAAATTGAAACCGCGCAAACTCGAATCAGACAACTGGGAAGAAAGCGAGCCGAACTGATGCTTGACTGGCTGCTCGAAGCTGACATGCAACTAAAAAACACACATTCCAAAGAAGATCGCGGGCGGCTAGTTCTGGAAAAACTATTTATTCGAATGGCGAAAGAGCTTGGCCCTAATGCAGCTTAAATACCGCAACTGATACCCCTTCAAAACGACAAAAGCAATCCTACGGACTCAGGCGATGGTCCAGCAGGCGATGGTCCAGCGTTAGCCAGTAAACTTTTATTCCCGAACAGGTTCCTTTCGGGGTTCTGTGCCCCGCCCCTCGATCACTCCTGGCAGACTGTGAAAGAAAATCACCCGCCTAGCCGCGAAGATGCTGATGTTATTTCACCATTTCCGCTGCTTAAGCCCCTGTTTTTTCGCGAGAATCGTGAGTCTTCGCCTTACAAGGCTCGACTTACTAAGGTTCAAACCCGTGGCG
>JAPOIJ010000077.1 GCA_029979005.1 Planctomycetota bacterium
GGCCAGGGAATTTCAACGGGCTGGTTGCACTTCGGGCATTCGACCGTCTCACCGGCCTTATCGCCAGACACTATGATTTTCTCACCACACTCGACATATTTTCCAACAGTCGCGTCGAAGCTGGAAACATTTTCACACTGAATTTCGATGAGCATCGATGAATGGAATCTCAAACAAGAGTTGCATCAAAGCAAGGGGGACGATTTTTTCTAAGGCTAATTTATACCATCTAAAAATGCCTTATTGATATCGAAATGCAATTCCGAAAACGAATTTTCGAAAAATACAACGTACAGGTGAATGTTTCCCCCGTGTCGGTGCAAAAACGCTTACGAAACAAGAAAAGGCACGCTTTGCAAGCGCGCCTTTTGAGTCGAAGATTTAAAAATAAATTCGTCTCGACGATGCGAAACTAGGCGTCACGCCAAGGGCCGGTGTAACAGCCTACTTTGACCGACCGACTGTTGTGGCTTCGATAATCTGAGCAGAAAACCCAACCTTGGCTTCTGGCTGGTCCGGGTCACTGGTGACGATCGTCAAATTCTCATCGATCTGCCCCAACTTGGAGGTATCCAACGTATAGGTCAAAACATGTAGATTCTTTTCTCCATCGACCGATTCAAACTTAATTCGTGGATCTCCCGACTTTACCTCTTTGATCGAAAATGGTTTCGATGACTTAAGGATCAGTTTCTTCTTGACCGTTTGGCCTTGATTAATTGTTCCTAACTGAATCGGAGAAACTTCAATCCGAGATTTGACGATTCCCTTAACGGCGATCGGCATTCCATTGGTGTTCGCATCGTTGGTGACGATGGTTAGGAATTCGTTAAAAGACCCTGTATCCTGATCGCCGGAAAGTTTTACTACCAACTCATATGTCACTCGTCCCCGCGACTGATCCCGCGAAACCTCACGTGCTTCCGCAATTAAATTGGGATTTGTTGATTTAACCTCCAGGATCTGCCATTTTGCATTGCCGGCGTACAAAACCTTAGCAACACGATCGGCCTCCTGGGAAACCATGACGTTATCAAAGCTGAACTCACCAGGCGTCAGAACGACATCCCGACGAATTGAACCTTTCACCGAAAATTGAATTTCACCGTTTTGGGCTCCCGGCGCCGCTTTACGGACACTCACAGTCAGCGTCGCTCCGCGATTCCCGTAAAAGTTGACAGTATCAAATACGGCAGACAGTTTTCCGGTTTCGCCGGGCTTTACCTCGGGCGTTAAAATTTTTGGCTTGGTGCAACCACAACTCGTTTTGACGCCCGTCAACGTCAGATTACTGCCGGTCGTGTTAACAAACTCAAACACTTTCTCTTGCCGAGAACCACGAGCGACGATTCCGAAATCATGAGACCGCTCTTTAGCCAGCCCCTGGAAACTCGCTCGCGGAGTCGATGGCTGACTCGATCGCCGGTATCGCCGTCCCTGCTGAAGAGTATTGGAAGCCAGACGAATTGAAACAAACTGATTTGAGATTTGCCCGGCATTCACTAACTCGGGTGAGTCGAATCCTACGATTGGAGGTAGTTGGCCAGTAGATTCTGCATTCTGAGCCGGCAAAACCGCGCCGCTGAAAACGCAAAAACATCCAACTAGACCGGCTGAAATTGACTTAAAAGTTATCATGATGCTCTCCGACTCACTTGTTTCGCGGACAGTAGATTGAAGAATGGACGATTAAGCTTGCCCAGCCGATTCAATACCATCTCCACGTAATTTGTTATGACAGTCCGTTAGCTTACGCGGTGAACTTGACTGAGTCTTGAATTCTACCCTGTTTTCGACATCATTTGCTCGAATTTACGACGGCAAATGAATGTTAGCGAAACTTTACCAATTATGGAAAATTTGACTTACCGTAATCTCAGCACGTCAAAGGGAATAACCGTTGAACTCGACGTCAATCCGGAAAGAGACCGGATTCAGAAACAACGAATTACCCGACTAGGACTCGAACCTAGAATGTCTGGACCAAAACCAGATGTGTTGCCATTACACCATCGGGCATCATTCGTTAGGCCTGTTTTAACAAAATTAGCCAGTTATAAAAATAGGGTTTATCAGCTTTCTTGCAGCTATTTTGAGGAGTTTGTCTGCTGAACCACCGCAAAGGCTAGTTGCTCTAACTCCATCGCCAGATCCACTCCAACCACACTAACGGACTGAGGGAGCGTCAGGGTGACCGGTGCAAAATTCAAGATTCCTGTGATTCCAGCCTCAATTAGTCGCTCGACTGCTTCATTGGCCGCCTTCGCCGGAACCGCTAAAATCGCCAGTCGAATCTCATTTTCGCGAACCAATTCCGGCATCCGATCCAGATGATCCACCACCAGACCTTCAAAAGATTGACCCACCAATTCAGGCGAAATGTCGAATGCCAACTTCACCTGAAAGCCTTGCCTACTAAATCCACGATACCCAAGCAGTGCCTGCCCCAAATTCCCGCAACCAATTAAAGCGGCTGGCCAAGTGTGGTCAGTCCCAAGAATCTGTCTTATTTCCCCGACCAATTCTTCACAACGGTAACCGATTCCCGGATAGCCAAATTGACCAAAATACGCGAAATCCTTTCTCACTTGCGTGTCAGTAACACCCAATCGACTACCTAATTTAGATGAACTAATTGTCTTTCTGCCCACCCGTAACAATTGCTGTAACTCGCGCAGGTAGAGACTGAGGCGACTTACGACCGCCTTGGGAACACTGGGTTCAGAATCTTGCTTTTGATTAGTCACGTAATCTAGTGGTTGAACTCTACCTAGGATCCCTGAAACCGCACTTTTTTGGGTTTACAAAGCCAACGCCTCGACCAACTCCATGAAAACCGCAGCTTCAGACCTAAAGCACGCTGCACTTTTTCGCTGCACTTTTTATAACTCAATTATACAAACCGGGTATGGCAACTTGCAAAGAACCTCACCAAACTTACCGAAACGACACACCCACTTAAAATAATCGATTCCTCAACGAGTGGAACGGCACCGCCCCAGCCGCCTCGGTTCAATCAACTAAAATTGCCTCGAATTTAAATTCAAGCCAACCAGATTATTTAAATCGATACACGCCGTTTCTACGACCTAACTACGCGGGTTAATCCAATTAGTACGGCTTGACGTTAGACTTACCGCAACACCTAAGCCTTATCACGGATCCCTTACGCGACCCATCGTGCATTGATTTTCTGCGCATTCAACATAACCGGTAAATGATAGCTGCTTTTTCTTATTTCGGCGACCAACAAAGACAACCCAGTTAACCCCTCCATCCTAGACTGCCGAATAAGGGAAGGTCAGGAGGAGCCTTTCGCACTTCACAGATCGGGAACTGTGTCGTTGTCCACCTCTGAATCAACACGTTCGAAACAAGCCGTTTCGGGCTCAGAGTGGCGAAAAGAAAGACCGGCATGGTGAGTGTTTCACCAGACCAGATGCCACCTCTAGGTTTTGAAACGTCAGTTTTTTGGAGAAGTTACGATGAAATTGGTAAGAAGTCTGCTGACCTCTGCAGCATTTGCCGCAGCCATGGTGTCAGCCAGCTTCAGCTGGGGCCAATGTTGTGGTGGCGCGAGCTACAACACAGTTGCCGCAGCTGCACCAGCGAACGGTTGCGGATGCAACTACACAGTGATGAAAACTGTGAAACGCATGGTCAACGAAAAGCAAGAAGTCACTCGTTACCGAACAGTCAATGAGACTGTTTACGACGAAGTGCAAGTTCCGGTAACACGATGTGTTAAAGAGCAGAAAATGCGCACCGAAACTTACACTGTCAAGCGACCTGTTCGCGAGACAACTTACAAGACAGTTAACTACACAGTTAGACGTCCTGTAACTGAGCAGCGTCAGCGCACGGTAAATTACACCGTCAAGCGACCTGTTACAGAAAAACACTCGAAGGAAGTCACGACTTACGTACGTCGTGCTGTCAAGGAAAACAAGCAACGAACTGTTCATTACACAGTACGTAAGCCTGTGACTGAGACAACAATGAAGACTGTTACTTCTTACGTTCGCAAAAAAGTTGCTGAAACTAAAATGCGTACAGTCACCAGCATCAAGCGTGTTCCTTACACCGAGATGAAGACTGTAAAAGTTCGCGGTGGACACTTCGAAACTCGTACGGAAGTTATCCCCGGTCGATCTTACACAAGGATCCACCGAACTCGCGGTTCTTTCTCTACAGATCCTTGTACTGGTTGCCGCACCTACACTCCTGGATGCTGCACCAAAGTTTGCTGCAAGCGACCTGATCGTACGGTTTGCCGTAAGGTCTGGGTTCCTGAGTGCACAACAAAGCAAGTTCCTGTCTGCAAGTACCGTTGCGAAAAGGTCTGCAAGGAAGTTCCTTACACTGTTTGCAAAACTGTTTGCGAAAAAGTAACTAAGCAGGTTCCATGCACCACAACTCGCTACGTTTGCGAGAAGAAGTCTCGAGTAGTTAATTACTGCTGCACAAAAATTGTTTGTGAGCCAGTAACTAAAACTGTTCACTACTGCACCACTAAGATGGTTTGCGAGCCAAAGACACGCGTAGAAAACTACTGCGTTCGTAAAATGGTTTGCGAAACAAAGACTAAGAAAGTTCCTGTTTGCACCACCAAGATGGTTTGCGAAACAAAAACTCGCGAAGTCCCTTACTGCGTGACTAAAAAAGTTACAGAAATGAAGACTGTTAAGAAAGCACGTTGCGTTTCAAAGAAAGTTCCTTACACAGTAACGATCTGCGTTCCAAAGTGCGTCACAGAAGAAGTTCCTGTAACTGTCCGCTGTGCACCTCGTCGCTGCTGCAACAGCTGCGACAGCTGCGACAACGACGGCGGTTGCGATGCAGCAGCGTCTTGCGGTTGCGGTTGCAAGCTATTCAACGGCCGAATTCGTAGCCGCCTTCACGGCATGTGCGCTCGAATTCGCGGCTTGTTCGCTGGTTGCGGATGCAAAATGGCTTGCGGTTGCGAAGAAGCAGCTGAGCCTTGCTGCAGCTAAACAAGAAGACTGAACTAGACGAGTGAATTCGTTCACACGCGTTTAGAGCAGAATTAATAGAAACGACTCGTTCCTTACGGAACGGGTCGTTTTTTTTTTGCTTTGTGCCAATGTCTAAGAACACCCACTAAAGGTGCTCCTCGTTTTGAACTCAGATTTCCAAGAATATAAACAAAATGTAGCCGAGTCTTTGCAGGTCGCAATTATAATTGAGGCTCGTTTCTGAAGTGACTGACTTCCTCACGCACCATTAAATTGACTTTTGAATTGGTTTGACGTGTTGGTTGTTTTTGTTAAAAAAGGAGTTTCCCCCAGCTCCGTCCATCCTAGATAGGCGACCATGCAACCTGTTCCTCGAGTCTTCCGGCGATACCTAGTTTTTGCGGCAGCAATTGTATTCGTCGCAGTCTGTGGCTTAGAAGGACTGAAAGCCTGGAATGGTCGTGTCACCCCCGAAAAAGTTGCTGCTGGAAAAATACTGTTTGAACACCAGTGGAGAATTGGGGACAGTCTTTGTGGTGGCGGCGATGGACTCGGCCCGGTCTTTAACGCACGATCTTGTGCCGCCTGCCATTTCCAGGGAGGACTCGGTGGAAGTAGCGGTAACGAATTCAATGTTACTTCATTCGAAGCAATCTCTGAGGGTGAGAGAATCCAAGCAGGTGTCGTTCATGCGAGTGCCACTTCTCCACGCGAGCAAGAACGAAAAAGTCAGGTCACCGCGATCTTTCCCAAAACAGTTCGACGCTCGATCATCCAAAACACCTCAACCATGTCAGATTGTGCGCCTGGTCGCAGTCAAAGTACCATTCGCGAATCCATCGAAATCGATGACCCCGTTATTTTTCAAGAACTTAATTCCCCAGCTCTTTTTGGAGTTGGGCTGATTGATGAACTCTCCAACCTATCAATTAGCCTTCACGGGCAAAAACGTTTCGCGAATGTTATGGCCAGTGAACTCACTGGTGATCTCAGCGGCAATCGACTCGGAATCGTAAATACCGTCAACCGAAATATCGGGAAATTCGGCTGGAAAGGTCAGTTCTCCACGCTGGAAGAATTCGTCGCTTCAGCCTGTGCAATGGAGATTGGTTTGACAAACCAATTGCACGCGCAACAAAAGCCTAAGCAATACGAGGCTGACCCCAATGCCGCCATGGATATGACGCGAGAACAATTACACGATTTAGTTTGTTTCGTTCGCAGCATTCCAAGACCCGTACAAATTCTGCCAAAGGAACCGGTGGGGCAGTTCCGAGCCGTAAGAGGAGAAGCCATTTTTGGGCAAATTGGTTGTACCGACTGCCACGTTGAAAGTCTCGGCGGCATCGAACAGATCTACAGCGATTTCCATTTATACAATCTTGAGCCAATCCAACCGAGCGTGTCTCAAGGGGGTGGATATAGCGACGGCGAGGCCGAAAAACAATTTGAATTCGATCGCTCACATCCCCACCCGGATCAATGGCAGACTCCGCCGCTCTGGGGGGTCGCTGATTCCGCCCCGTACTTTCACGACGGACAATCGCCGACCCTACGCTCAGCCGTTCTGCGCCACCAGGGCCAGGCAAGATCGTCCTCCGAGCAATTTTCAAAGTTATCTACCTACGACCAGGCTTGCCTACTTGCTTTCCTTAAGACACTGCGAGCCCCTCAGTTTAGCGCTGAGTCGTTTCCCCATCCTTGACGCTCAATAAAAGCAGTTATTGCTTAAAATCGCGGACGAGTGGAACGAGTTTCTCTTTTCCAGTCCGTCAGAAAATAGAACCAGCAAGATTCTCCCAGGCATCAATCAGTAAATTCGCGGCGCGGTCGACCTCCTCTTCGGACGAATACCATCCCACACAAAACCGGACAGCACCGCTCATCTCATCAGCGGACATCCCCATTGCAGATAATGTCGGCGAAGAAACGAGACCACTGCTGTGGCACGCAGATCCAGTCGACGCACAAATTTCAGGAACCCGTTTCAAGATATCCTGCCCACTGACACCAGGGAAGACAACGCTCAACGTGTTTGGCAGCCTCGCTGCTTTCAAGCCATTTACCTGCAGTCCGGGAATACCATTGGCCAATCGATCGTTCAATCGATTCCTCAACTTTGTCATCGATTCTGATGATTCATCAATACAATTGGCAGCCAAATGCGCCGCTTGCCCCATGCCAACAATATAAGGCGTATTCTCCGTGCCACCTCGTATACCGCGTTCATGCGAAGCTCCGTGCAGGAGCGGTTCAATTGACACTCCCTCTCGGACAAACAGCGCCCCAACACCTTTGGGCCCGTAAAACTTATGACAAGCAACAGTCAAGAGATCAACATCGAGCTGATCTACATAGGTCGGAATTTTACCCACGCTCTGCGACGCGTCAGTGTGAAGAAGTGCTCCCCTGCCGTGGCAAATCTCTGCGATTTGGCGAATGGGCTGGATCGTTCCAATTTCATTATTCGCATGCATCACACTGACGAGCTTGGTCTGCGGCTGAAGTGCCGACTCAATCGAACTTGGGTGCACAAAACCGTGGGCATCACAACCTACGACAGTTACGGCGTAGCCGAGTCTCTCCAAAAATCTCGCAGGTTCAACCACGGCGGGATGCTCGATCGCAGTAATCACTAAATGCGCATCCTTCGGTGCCCACTGCAACATGGTTCCTTTAATTGCGAGATTATTACTTTCGGTGCCACCACCGGTAAATACAATTTCATCGCGGTCGCAACCCAACAATCCCGCCACTTTTACTCGTGAGTCCTCAATTGCCTCTTTCGCAGCGCGCCCCATTGAGTGGGAACTCGATGGATTACCGTAATGCCCAGACAAAAAAGGGTTCATTGCTTCCACCACACTGGGAGCAATCGGAGTCGTCGCGTTGTAATCCAAATAAATCTGTCGCACCATCTGCTCCGAGTTAACTTCCCGCCTTAATCAACATCCCATCTCTTTGCGATCCGAATCGATCCCACTCAAATTGAAATGACATTCAATCCAATGAGTTTTCCATGAAGCCAAAACTCCAACCTAGTTCTCCCCAACCTCTACTGTTAGGCTTCAATACTTGTCTCAAATCGACTCACGCTTCAATCCGTTAGAAGCATAGAAGTCTAATTAAAATGGACTTCCCTTGCATCCAATCGGTCCAAGAATCAGCCACTGAATCAACGAAATACCCCAAACTCGATATCCGATTTTAATATCCATTCGGATCCTAGGTGTCGTCTCTGTTATAACTCTGCAGGTTTTCAGTATGGCCTCGCTGACAGATTCTCCGCACCGGTCAATTTAGTAATTTCAAAAAGTGACAATCAGTTACCCTTGCGACACACAATATCCATTACAATTGGTTACAATTCGATCTGGCAGAGAATTAAGCCAAATACGAAACGCTAAGACTTCGAATTCCTCTTGGATTCCTTGCAATCTAAGGCGAAATCAACAAATCCCCTACTTTTTTAGCTCCAGGATCCAAATATGAAGACGGTTGAGTTAGTCGCGATTATCACCTCACTGAGCGGCGCTTTTTTGTTTAGCAACGCTACCAACACCGATCAACCACAATCCGAAGTCGCGCCTAAGGCAGTTCAGACGCCTGCGACTCCCGATGACTTCGAACCGATCGATAACATGCATCATTTTATGGAATACGTATGCGAGCCCAGCTACAAGGGACTAAAACAAGTGCTGGCCAACGAACCCGCTGACCGCAAAGCCTGGAAAGCATTTAAAAATCACGCGTTGGTGCTCGCCGAGAGCTCGGCCTTGGTCGCCGCTCGTGGGCCCGACGATGCAGCGAAGAACAAGGAATGGAAGGCAATTTCTGCTGAGGTTTACCGGTCCGGAAAATCGCTTTACAAATCAGCCGGCGACTACGCGGAAGCGAAAAAACACTATGGCACCATGCTTGACGCTTGCAATCGCTGTCACACGGTTTTTGCCAAAGGGAAATACCAACTCTCAAAATAATGACGAGTTGAAATAAAGCCCGTTGCAACGATTTATCGGCAAGAGTCAGAATTCACAGGTATAAAATGCGCATTAAGTTACTCGGACTACTCCTTTTCATTCTGGCAAACGCGACCACTGCAACCTATGCGGAGCTTCCTAACATTGTCATCATTTTAGTCGACGACATGGGATATGGTGATGCCGGGTGTTACAATGCCAACTCTAAAATCCCAACGCCGAACATCGACTCACTGGCTGAACAAGGACTTCGATTTACTGACGCCCATGCGCCAGGACCACTTTGCCACCTCTCGCGCTATGGTCTGATGACGGGAGTCTATCCATTTCGCGCCGACACAAATCAATGGCGTAACCGACCTTCAATTAAAGAAGGGCAAATGACCATAGCGTCTTTGTTAAACCAAAAAGGATACGAAACCGCCATGGTCGGCAAGTGGCATCTTGGATTCCATGAGAACGGCTATGACAAACCGATGAAAGGCGGCCCAGTCGACGTAGGCTTCAATTCGTTTTTTGGAATTCGCGCGTCAACCGACATCCCTCCCTACTACTACATTCGCGACAGGACGGTAGTCTCGGCCCCCACAAAGGACATCCCTGCGAACCGGTCAGACGGTTGGTCCCCCATCCAAGGTGCATTTTGGCGTGAGGGAGGCATCGCACCGAATCTGCAACTCAAAGATGTGCTTCCTGATTTTACGAAGGAAGCCGTTGCAGTGATTGAAAATCATGCCATGCGAAAACGAACTGGAAAATCAAAAGATCCGCTGATGCTTTATTTGGCCTATCCTGCACCGCATACACCGTGGTTGCCAAGACCTGAATTTTCCGGAAGTAGCAAGGCTTCAATGTATGGTGATTTTACCAATATGGTAGATGCCAATATCGGTATTGTTTTAAAAACACTCGATAAACATAACATGTCTGATGACACCCTACTAATCTTCACCTCAGATAACGGCCCGGTTTGGTACGAAGAGGACGTCGAGCGTTTTCAGCATGATTCTTCAGGTGGACTCCGCGGAATGAAAGCGGATGCCTGGGAGTGTGGACATCGCATGCCTTTCTTAGTCCGCTGGCCCGGCACCGTTGCTCCTGGAACGGTCTCCCACCAAACCATCAGCTTCACTGACCTGCTGGCGACATTCGCCGAATTAACCCAACAGGAACTGCCCAATGAGGCGGGCGCCGACAGCTTCAGTTTTCTTTCCGTCTTGCGCGGCGAGCAACCCGAAGATCAACCCGTTCACCCCAACTTAGTCGTGGCGGCAGGTCGCAAGGCATTCACTATCCGCGACGGCGACTGGAAATACATCGACATGCTTGGCTCAGGAGGGTTTTCTAAACCAAGTCGCATTAAACCCGAACCCGAGGGCCCTCAGGACCAGCTTTACAACTTAAAAAGCGATCCGGGAGAAATATACAACCTTACGCTAAAGCACCCTGATATATCTTCACGGCTTAAAAAGAGACTTATAGAAATCATCGAGTCGGGAAGAAGCCGGCCGCTTGCTAATCCCCAAGACGATTAGTCCACTGAAGGTCAAAGAACCTCCTGACGTCTTTCCAAAATTTTCACCGCGGCGGTCATCATTGCTGCCGCGAATAGGCAATAAGCCGCCATCACCAATAGCTGGAAATCGAAACCAATCCCTCGATCGATACACCACCCTGTGATTCCCGGACCAATTGCCGAGGCAAATACCATCGCCGCAACAGCCACCGCTCGAATCGCTCCAAGGTGTGCTGTGCCGTAGGTTTCCGGCCAGATCGTCCCGAAGATCGCACTCGAAAATCCGTAGGAGATCGCCAGTAAAAACATAAATCCGTGAATCGCCAGAGGTTCTTGTCCCAACCCTAAAACCAAACAAGCGACTCCCAATGGAAGTAAAAATGCTGGCAAAATTCGCCGCGCGTGATATCGGTCGACCAGTTGACCAGCGATCAGCGTAAACAAGACAGTTGTTACTGATAAAATCAAAAAGGACAGTGCAAAGACGGTTGGTGACCACCCCTTCGATTCAACGATTCTGACCTGATGAAAAAAAACGGAAGTTCCAATAAAAGCCGGTGCGAGTATTCCAAGGCAAAGAATCCAAAAAACACCATCTCGGAGGACTTCTCTTCGCGTCCAGTCACGGGTTTTCCTGACTACTTTTAAGTGCCGGTCAACGTCCGGTTGATGCTCCACTCTCATCAGCAAAACGATCGACGGCAGTGCCACAACGACTAATACCAACGCACAAATTTGCCAAGCCACCCTCCAGTCGTACCACCCGAGCAATACCAGGACGATCGCAGGAAATAACGCTTCACCAATTTGATGCCCCATAGACGTTAGCGAAATCGCTCGCCCGCGGTCCGCGTCGTACCACCGCCCAATCGCAGTTTGAGAGGTGTGAGTCATCATTCCCTGCCCAAATAAACGCAGAGCATAAATAACGACTAACAATAAAATCCACGTGCTTACAAATGACATTCCAAGGCAGGCAATGGCAAGGGCGGAAATAACACAGAGCGAAACGACCGCGATTGAGAAACGATCAAGTGTTTTTCCCAGACCAATCAATGTGACCGCACTAGCCAATGTCCCTGCCATATAGATCGCACCAAACTCACCATCGGACAACTGAAACGACTCTCGAATCTCACCGGAAAAAAGAGAGATAAAGAAGGTCTGACCAAAGCTTGAAAAGAAAGTGAGCAACAACCCGCCGAGAAGCCAGCGCGCGTTTCGAAAGGCGAATGAGAAAATACCTTGCATTAATTGAGTCTCTACTGAATCTCACGGTAGGAAGCCAAGTAAAAACAACCGTAGGGCAACTAACATTGTGACCCGGTCGTCGAATATAAACTCCGCTCGATGTGGTTTAAATTGGCTCAACCTTAATGGGAGCCTTTCGACTCCGCTGATAAAACTCAATCATTAAACGAGGCAAAACACTCGCTCAAGGCTAACATCGTAAGCCAACCTGCGAGAATCGTCTTATGTTAGCCCAATCGCCGAATTAAGATATACCGGTTATATTTGCGAACCTTCGAATCTTGCTTCGATTTTAACCAGTAATCCCCCAAAGCCATCAACTGACGAGCAGAGACTTGTACCGTAAGGAAGTAAAAGAACTCGTCATCGTTGCGGTACCTTTAGTGCTCGCACAAGTCGCCCAAAATACAATCTCGTTTGTCGACACGATCATGGTCGGTCGATTAGGTAAAGAGGCGTTAGCCGGCATCGCGATTGGAAGCACACTTTTTCAATTTATATTGATCGTCTTGTCCGGAGTCATTATCGGCGTTAGCCCGATCGTCTCCCAGGCGACCGGCGCAAAAGATGATGATTTGTGTGGACGGGCAACACGGCAGGGACTTTGGATCGGAGTACTTCTCTTTACCCCGGCATTCATACTCTACCGCAATGCATACCCTTTGCTGATCTGGTTTAATCAAAGCCCAGAAACGGCCTTGGCGAGCAGCGAATACTTAAAGGCAATTTCGTGGGGCCTGCTACCGGCACTGTGGATCATGGGGCTTAGGGGGCTACTCGAGGGTAAATCCAATACCAAACCCATTATGGTTATCAGCCTTATTGGCGTTGTTCTGAATGTGTTCGCCAATGATGCATTGATGTTCGGACATTACGGACTACCGAAATTGGGACTCGTTGGAACCGGGTATGCCAGCAGCATCGTTTACGGAATGGTCTTCCTCGCGTTTTCACTTTACGTATCGCGCCAATACTCGGATCTTCAGATATTTTCTAAATTACGTCGCCCCGATTTTTCCACGCTAAGAGAAGTTGCACGTGTTGGGGGGCCGATTGGAATGACGCTTGCCTTCGAAGCTGGCATGTTTGGAGCGGCTGCCTTTGCAATGGGAACGCTGGGAGAAACTCAGTTAGCAGCCCATCAAATCGCTTTGCAAACTGCCTCCATTTCGTTCATGATTCCACTTGGTCTCGCAATTGCCACCTCAGTAAGAGTCGGCCAGGCGATTGGAGCAGGCTCACCGCAACAGGCAGAAACCGCCGGACATGCCGGAATGTTACTGTGTATTGGAGTCATGAGTATCAGCGGTTTAATTTTTTGGCTGCTGCCGCTACCGATCATTGGAATGTACATCGACATCGATGTCGAAGCCAACGCTCCCGTCGTCGCCTATGCGGTTTCTTTTCTCGCCTTGGCCGCTCTGTTTCAAGTCGTTGACGGACTTCAAGTTGCTGCCTCCGGGTCACTTCGAGGCATCAAAGATACCAAAGCCGCAATGGCACTTACACTTGTTTCTTACTGGCTCGTAGGTTGCGTCGTGGGAGCCTATCTCTGCTTTGGCGCAAAACTAGAGGGAGTAGGGCTTTGGATTGGAATGACAACCGGACTGGCGACCGCAGCCGTCCTCTTAACTCTCCGGTTCCAATTCAAGATTAGAACGCTTAGTCTGCAGCAACATTTAAAATCGCCAACTGAAGTCAATCAGCTTTAAATGGCCCTTCCTTAAGTCGAAGCGACTTTTCTTCCGCTCTCAATCAACCTTGATATCGTACATGAAATACGGCAACCGCTTCATCCCGAGTGATTCGTAAACTTTTTGGGCGCGTTCGTTATCAGATTCCACATACAGCCTGACATGGCCTGCCTTTTCCACTCGCGCCTGCTCAATTACTGTCTGATACAGATTCTTAAAAACACCACGACCACGAAACTGTTCTTGCACATAAACTGATTGAATGTACCAAAGATTACTATTCCGCCAGTCCGACCATTCAAAAGTAACCATCAGACTACCCGCCACTTCCCCGTCAATTTCACCTACTAAGTAAAAACCCCGGCTTGGATTGGCAAATACTTCTTCGACTGCCGGCATGACGACCCCCAGCTCAAGCTGCTTCCCCTCGGTCTCCCGAGCCATCGCTAACTGAAACGCAGCGATGGTTGCCGCATCGTTTGGGACTGCATTACGAATCGTAACTGTCATAAACTTTTGATATTTCATGAAAAAGAAAAGAAAAAACTGCGAGTCGGATCCGACCGAAGTTACTTGATCGAGTCCGTGGACGCAACATGCGGGCGAAAGCGGGTGACCTAACCCGACCCATGACTTCAACCTCTGTCACCACGGGAAAACTCTATAGGTAACGCCCAGTTAATGAACCGGGATTCTCAGCAATTTGCTCCGGGGTTCCAAACGCCACAATTTCCCCACCGGCTACACCACCTTCAGGCCCCATATCGATGATCCAGTCGGCACATCGCAAAACATCAATATTGTGTTCAATCACCACCATGGAATTACCTCGATCAATCAGTCGATTAATGGCTACCATCAGTAACCGGATATCCTCAAAATGCAATCCCGTGGTTGGTTCATCAAGCACATACAACTGCCCATTCGAACTCGACTTTGCAAGCTCCGCAGCCAGTTTGACCCGCTGAGCCTCCCCCCCTGACAAAGTGCTAGATGCCTGACCAAGCTTGAGATATCCCAAGCCAACATCGGAAAGGCATTCCAAAATCATCGCTAACTTCGAAAACCCTTCGAATCGCAATTTTGCTTGATCAACCGTCAAATCTAAAACATCCGCGATGGTGAGTTCCCCAAACCTGACTTGCAAGGTCTGCACATTAAATCGCCGCCCTTCACAACCGTCGCAGGTAACGAAAATATCGGGCATGAAATTCATATTCATTCGGCGAACCCCCTGCCCTTGGCAATCCGGACACCAGCCGGCTCGCGTGTTAAAACTAAACCTCCCGGGGCCGTACCCCAGTCGCTTGGCCGATTTGGTTGCAGCAAACAATCGACGAAATTCACTCATCAGTCCGGTAAATGTTGCGGGGCATGCACGAGGCGTCTTACCGATCGGTTTTTGATCGACCATTACGATTCGGCCGATCTGGTCAATTCCCTCAAGACGCTCATGTGGCAAAGGCATAACTCCGCCCTGGTCTAATTCACGGGAAACCGCGGGTGCGAATGTCTGGTTGATGAGTGTGCTTTTTCCGCTGCCACTGACTCCGGAAATGCAACACAAGACGCCAAGTGGAATGCTGACATCCACCGATCTCAAATTATTACCGGTCGCCTTCAATACGCGAATGCATTTTTCAGCATTGACCTTTCGGCGAATCGATCCATTACCAATCTGACGCGCCCCCGAAAGGTACTGAGCCGTCAACCCATCGCCTTTGTTGATAACCTCCTGAGGGCTGCCAGCCGCCACGATCCGACCACCTCCGGGCCCCGCTCCGGGTCCCATATCAATTACATAATCAGCGGCACGAATCATCGCTTCATCATGTTCGACGACGACAATTGAATTCCCCGAATCCTTGAGCTGTTTAATCGCACCAATCAAGCGGTCGTTATCGTGTTGATGGAGCCCAATCGATGGTTCGTCCAAAATAAAACAGGCATTCGTGATTCCGGTACCGATGGAACTGGCAAGCCGGACTCGTTGATGCTCTCCCCCGCTCAACGAGACCGCCGATCTGCCGAGCGTCAAATAGCCAATCCCTACTCTTACCAGAAAATCGAGGCGATGCACGATTTCGGGAATTAACACCGCGGCAGTGACTTTTCGCTCATCTTCAAAATCGAGCCCACTGAAAAAATCCTTTAATACTCCGAGCGGCAGATTGACCAAATCTCCAATATTCTGGTCCTTAATCAGCACCGACCTCGCTTGCTTAGAAACCCGTGAACCGAGGCATTGATGACACTCAACGTCCGATATGTACGACTCCAACTCAAACTGGCGTTCTTCAGAAGAGGTCGTAGCAAGCTCTTTACGGAGAAGCGCCTGCAGTCCAAGTTTTTCCTTATCAACGGAATAAAAAAACTGTTCGAATTGAACGGGTGTCAACGCTTCCAATTCAGTTTTCAAGTCACTACCGATGGAATCCAAAATCGGCTTAAGCGCAGACTGTAATTTCCTCGCTTTCACCTTCGTGAATTCCGACCACGGAAGAATCCCACCGTTAAAAATAGATAATCTTCTATCAATTACGAGCTTCGGGTCAAACTGAAGCAGATGCCCAAGACCAGAGCACTCCTCACAAGCACCCAAAGGACTGTTGAAGCTGAAACTGCTCGGTTGAACTTCGGAATAACAAATCTCACAGTCCGGACATGAATACCTTGTACTGAAACTAACGTCTTCCCAGGTATCGGTGTTGGACGAACCATCGCCTGGTTTCAAATAGGAGCAAACTAAATTTCCGTCGCCGTTGATACGAATTGCATTATCAAGCGATTCCAGTAACCGGGACTCAATTCCCTCTCGAATAATAATTCGGTCAGTTACCGCTTCGATTGTCCGAGGTTGATCCTCATGTAGGGTTGGGAGCTGGTCAATATCGTGCACTGCGCCATCGACCCGGGCACGCACAAGTCTTTCGCGACGAATCTTTTTAATCGCCTCTGCGATTCCACCCGTTTGGTCTTTCACCAGCGGGGCGAGAATGATGACCTTCGTCCGCTCCGGCAATTCAAGCAATCGATCTCGAATCTGCTGAGGAGTCTGCTGCTTAATTTCCTGACCACATTGGTAACAATGGATCTCGCCAACACGAGCGAACAGAAGTCTAAGATAGTCATATATCTCGGTAATCGTTCCAACAGTACTTCGTCGGTTGGATGAATGATGAGACTGGTCAAGGCAGAGCGTCGGCTGGAGCCCAACCACCTGATCGACATCGGCCTTCGGAATCTGATTAAAGAACTGACGTGAATAAATTGATAAACTCTCAACGTACTGGCGCTGACCTTCGGCGTAGAGAGTATCAAAGGCTAACGAACTCTTTCCGCTTCCACTCAACCCGGTAATAACGACAACTCGATCGCGGGGAATTTCAACATTGATATTTTTGAGATTATGCGTTCGAGCACCGATAATTTGAATCGATTTATCTGTCACCACTTAATCCGATTTCGCTACTCGAAAGTTTACATGTTGAATATTTTATCAATGGAGACACTATAGGATCCCCGTCCTGCAAAACACTAGAGGGTTTTGAACAAGCCTACTGGATAATCAATCCGTTGGCGGCAAACCGGTCTTACGGGGCCGAACTAAAAAGAACGAAAGGGCAGCACCTGCGGCAATCGAGATCCAAACAATGTTTCCAAAGTTTGGCAAGTCGATCAAGAACTCAAAAAATGTTGGCGAGTTACTATAAACCAGCCATTGGACCAGCAAGCCAGCCATCAATCCCATTCCACCAGCGACTCCTGCGTGCAACCAACTACCCGACTTGCAGGCCGCGCTGAATGCCAGACCAACGGCCGCGCCCGGCAAGACCCCGCTGTACATGGCGTAGTTCAAGAGAAGCTTACACAACATTCCGCCAATGACGCCACCGACGCAGCCAGCGAGGACACCTGCGATCAACCCTCTAAGCCAGACATTATTCATCTCAATATTCCCTGAAGTGTAACCACCAGCTGACGCGGCCCTCCATTATTGCGATGTTCGCAAAGATAGATGCCCTGCCATACTCCCATTTTCAAGCGACCTGATTGGATTGGCACTGTCACACTCGCTCCGAACAATGATGCCTTCACATGCGCCGGCATATCATCCGGTCCTTCACAAGTGTGAACAAAAGGACTTCCTTCGGGGCATAACTGATTTGCAGCCGTTTCCATGTCAATCCGAACGTCAGGATCAGCATTTTCGTTGATTGTTAAGCCGGCGGAAGTGTGCTGAATAAAAACGTGGCAAAGTCCGACGTCAAAGCTTTGAATTTCAGGAACCGCATCCAAAATCTCCGCAGTGATAAGATGAAAACCTCGAGACCGAGGCGAAAGGGAGATGCAAGTTTGGTGATAATCCGACATGTTCGTCAATTGCCTCCTTTTCCGACTCGGACAACGGGACATTCCGAACAACGAGCCCTGACTTTTGTCCATCTAGTGGAAACCTATTTTTTTTCCCAAGCCCCAAATGACGTCATAATACCACTCAAATGAAATGACAATGACAACACCCGCAGGGAACTTAACGGCTTAGATTAACCTGTTCAGCGTTATAGCCAAAGCCAAGAAGATAGTTAAAATCGTTCATTTTTAACTTCTCGACGAAGATTACACCATTAAATTGATTTAAAGTCAGCAAGCGACCCTTTGCCTTGCCCCCATTTTCACCCCCAGTAAAACAAACCCCTCCAACCCTCATTCGCCCAACCCCCATCCCGAACTGAAAGCCCTGGATGCCGAAACGGTTTTCCGATTACGAACGTTTTTGACATTAAAAACATTTTGAAAAATCGAAAACAAATTTCTTGACTTTGATTCCGCCTCATCAATAATGCTTGCGTAATTGGTTGCGACCACATCGAATTTACGAGCGGTTCAGACCGATATTTTTTGGAGCCTACCTCTAAGCGAAACACATTTCCTTACGCCGAATTTTGGCTAACCGGATTGATCGCAATCTGTGGCTCGTTTCCCTAGAAAAGATTTTGCCCAACTACAGGTACATACCCATGTCCAACGGTAACAAGAAAGTAAAAAACGTCTTCGAAGCAATCCTTGAGTACGGACACGACGAAGATTTCGTGCCATCCCACGACGAGCAATTCATGGCGACAGATGCTCCTGCGGGATCAGAAGAGAAAATCGAAGCACTTCGACGACGAGTACTTGAAGGGCAACCCTTATGGCACCGCGAAGATCGTGAAGATTATTCCGGTCTGACAGGCGCGGTTCGCCCACGCGAGTGATTCAACGACAAAACCCGATTATATTGAACTCCAGTCCGAAGCGACTGGAGTTTTTTTTTGGCTGCCCCGCCCCTCAACAATTTTTCGCTTTGATACTTCCGTCGATGCCATCAAATCTCCGATACTCTTTGCGTAAGTGCTTGGATTGACTCAATTAACCTTATAATTTATTCGGCTTTCGACCTCGGCTTGGCTTTTCGACAACGGATCAGGCTATACTTAGCATGACGGTCGAGTCTAGCCGCCAGTTGAACTACGTTGGTACGCGCTAAACCATAACAGTGCTTTCACGACTACCGTCATTCTGAATTTGGATTTGGCTTTCTAACCTGGGACTATCGTGAACGCGTTCATTATTTCACGCTGCATCTTGTTCTTGATGTCTGCTGCAATTCTCTTCACTTTCCAGGTCGATACCGATTCGCCTGACCTTGCATCCCCGCTTCCATCGGGCGACCTTGTGGCAATCAATCAGATTTCAACAATTGCTCAAGCAAGCGAGTGGCTTGGTCCGCTTGCTCCCATCGCCATCTCCCCATTTTTTGGGATCACGATATTAGCCGGGGTAACACAGTTTGGTGGAAATTGGAACGTACCTCATTCCTTGATTAGCGATAATCCGGTTCTTGGTAATCCATACTTATTCTGGACATTTCTATTTTTAACAATCCTCACATCGGTGCCCAGATTTACAAAAGTCAGCAAACCGTTTGCCCAGGCGATTGATCAGGTTGAGACCTATGCTGCGATCATTACCATCGTTCTGATTCGCATAGTGACAGTGTTTCCGAGTGAAACGGCAGGCATCAATGAAGTCGCGGTTGTGCATGCTTCGATATTCACATTCTCAGCAAGCGTTCTGTTTTGCCTCTTCGCTGCTTTCAACATTGTCGTCATCAACACGATTAAGTTTTTCTTTGAGATCATGGTTTGGCTAATCCCCGTGCCGTTTATCGATGGCATTTTAGAAATTACTAATAAATTGATCTGCGCGTTACTATTAGCCGTTTACGTATGGAGCCCGACCGTTGCCTTAGTCTTTAATCTAATACTGTTAGCAGTAGGTTTGGTCGTATTCCGATGGATTAACAGAAGAGTTCACTACATTAGGAATATAATTTGGGATCAGATCTGGTGCCTCATTCGCCCGGCGTATCGGACCCCTGAAATCGCCGAATTAATGGTATTTCCCGACCGACCACTTGGCCCGTTTGCCACCAAAACCCGATTACATCTACGCCCACATCCTGAGGGATGGGAATTAACCCAAGAGCGCCTAATTCTAGGTGACAAAAAATTGCTTCTGCCCAGTGACTCCCACGATCTGAAAATGTTGGACGCAATTTTAGTTAACCGGATTGAAATAGAAGGAGCGCAAACCGCCCAACTATTCTTTTCCAAACGTTATGCTAGAAATCTCGAAAAGCTATCCCACCTACTGGGAGTACAGCTTCCCAAACCACATTCGCAAATAAATACGATGATCCATCCACCGGCATCCAACCGATGGCTCAATCTCCCGTAGAAATTGCTTCGTCAAGCACGTTCTCGGCTACGAAAATCGGCAAACGAGGAGAACAAGTCACGGCAATTGCAATTGCGTCCGACGGTCGGGCATCGATTTCGATGATCTCCCCATCACGTTTAATACGGAGACTTGCGTAGTAAGTCGCTTCGCGTAATTCCGTTATTACGACGCTATCCAATTCACCACCCAGTGAATCTACAACTTCGACAATTAAATCGTGGGTTAACGGGCGAGGTCGAGCGATATTCTTCACGCGACGATCGATACTCGTTGCCTCAAAAATACCGATTAAAATCGGAAACTCTCGATCCCCATCGACTTCCCTCAGGAAGACGATTTGGTTCTCATTAATTTCACTGATAATAATTTTCGCAAGTTGCATCTCAATCGGCATTTCATATCCTTTCAGAACATCACTCTCCGCAATGACGAAACGGCGGTGACACAGATACTGCAAATCGCAGCCACCCAAAAACAAACCTACTCATCGGGCGTTAAACTGTTATAACAAAGATTGGCTGCTAGGTAACATCCCTGCAAATCGCCATCTCGCATACCATTTATTGAACTCTAGACATTGGGATTGGAAAGTAAATGACGAAAGTCGGAATTGCCGGAATCGGTTTCATGGGCTGGATCCATTGGCTCGCCTATCAAGAACTTGCCGATGTCGAAGTCGTTGCGATTGCGACCCCTGAAACAGAGCGAAGAGCGGGAGATTGGACTGCGATACAAGGTAACTTTGGGCCGCCGGGAACTCAGGTTGATCTTACGGGCATTCGAACATACGAAAACCTTGAAGCCATGCTCGCAGATCCCGAACTCGAGATTGATTGTGTCGACATTTGTCTACCGCCAGCAATGCACTGTGAGGCAATTCAAGCTGCCGCCAAGGCAGGAAAACACGTATTCTGTGAAAAGCCTCTCGCACTCAACCTTAGAGATTGCGACACCGCAGTTGCGGTATGTAAAGAAAACAATCGTCAATTAATGGTCGGCCAAGTACTACCTTACTTCACCGAATTCCAATATGTTCGTGAACTCATTGCGTCTAAGGAATACGGAGATTTGCTGGGGGGATCATTCAAACGAGTCATTTCTGATCCACAGTGGCTTACTAGATTTTATGATCCCGATGTAATTGGTGGTCCGCTCTTTGACCTCCATGTACACGACGCACACTTCATCCGTTTACTTTTTGGCATGCCAACCGGAGTTTACAGTTGCGGTCGGGTTCGTGGAGAAGTGGTAGATTACTGCAATTCAATTTTTCGATTTGCGGACACTAACCTCGCAGTTACCTGCACCTGCGGAGTGATTAATCAGCAAGGACGCCCGTTTACTCACGGCTTTGAAATTCATCTTGAGAGAGCCACTATCCAATTTGATTTCCAAGCTTTCGCCGACGCGCCTGAGTGCATGCCGCTCAAAGTCCTAACTGAAGACGGCAATGTGCTTCGTCCCGAACTCGGAGACGGAGACCCAGTTCTTGCCTTTAAAAGAGAAATTAAAGAAGTAACGCAAGCAATTGCAGAAAATCGCTCATCAGACATCCTGAATGGAGCACTTGCACGAGATGGAATCCAAATCTGCCAAATGCAGTCGGAAGCAGTTAAGTCCGGCCAGTATGTCTCCGCAACGGATGTCGCAGGCGATGCTTAAGGCAGTTCCCAAATCAAGCGATGGATAGAATTTGCGTAACTAAGGAGGCCACTAAGTAAGGAGGTCACTAAGATTCGCGTCATCACTCCACCACATGCCTACTAGGCAGGGGAACTAACTTTCCTTCAACCGAACCTCTCGTAACCAA
>JAPOIJ010000123.1 GCA_029979005.1 Planctomycetota bacterium
AAGAATTTGATTGATATCCTCTTCCCAAGGCATTTGACCACTCTTTTTATTGTCACGAGAAGCCGATTCGGAAAGGCCAATCCCGGGCGCTTCCTCTTCAGCACCTTTGTCAGGCTCCAAGGAGAGGCCATTCTTCTCGGTCGAGCGATTTTGTGGGTTTTCAATTGGGCGATCGTTGAGACGCCCAGCTTCTGTATCTAAACCAAGAGGGTCAGTGGGCTTACCGTTTTCCAGCTCTCCCCTAACCTTGTTCCCTCGGGGAAGCCCGCCACCTTGATTCTCATCCTTCAAATTAGGAGCCACTTTTCGCGCGTTCACGTCTTCAGGCTGTTGCGTATCCCTGGCAAACGAATCGTTCGGTTCGTTTGCTTCGTCTACTGGCGTTCGACCAATTTCACCTTCGCCACTACCTACACCTTTTACATCGCCTTTGGTCTCGCCAATTCCCTTGCCAGGTTCACTGGCATTACTCGCTCCCTTCCGGACTGACGCCTCCTTTTTACTAGATTGGTCTACTCTGAGATTCCCCGAATTTTGGAACGCCTTGCTAACCGCATCGCGAAATCCCCGATCGCCAACGGCAGGATCAGCAGCCATGTTTTTGAACTGTTCAACCAAAGAATTCGGAATCCCCAATTCTCGCATAAGCGCTCGGGAGGACTCAGATTCCAGCCCTCGCTCACTAAGATACTGCTCAGCAAACTTTTGCACCTCGGCACGCTGCTCATCCGACATTTCGGATAAAAGACGCTGCCTTAACATTGCCAGATCTTTGTATTTCTCGGCATCGAAACTATTTTCTTCCGACTTTTGAGGCTGAAAAACCGAAAGTCGCTGCAGTAGCTCTGACGGCTCTACCGTGAATCCAAAATCACGAAATCCTTTATCGACTTCCTGACCTTCTAACGCGGTCATTCCTGGGAATCCTAAACAGACCACTGTAATTGCGCAGATAAATTTACAAAAACCCATGGGCTTAAAATGCATGGAGTAACTCATGCGCCCATAATTCCTCGCTTGCCGTTGACGCCAAGACGGGAGTCTATTGTTAAAATTTAGAACTAGGATACTCGCACCTATCAATTCGAGGCAAACTTACCAACATTTTTTTGGCAAACGATCGAGAATTCAAAAGCAAAATATTCAAGCCAAAAGAATCATTCTCAATTTTCCGGGCTTGCTTCCGGTTCCTTTTGCCTCAAGCCAATATTCATCACTTCGACAATCAATGCGAAGAACATCGCGAAGTATATATACCCCTTATCCATATGGGCCCCAACTCCCTCGGCAATCAACATCACGCCAATCAGAATTAAAAAACTCAAAGCCAACATTTTCAAAGTGGGATGCTTCTCAACAAACCGACTTACCGGTTCAGCAAAAACAAGCATCACGATTACCGCAATGATTATAGAGGCAATCATGATAGAAATGTCATCCACCATTCCGACCGCTGTAATCACTGAGTCGAGTGAAAACACCACGTCAAGCAAGGCGATTTGAATCAATACCCCCGCAAACATCCGCTTGGTAGGCTTCGGATCAACCGCATTCCCATGCCCAAATTCATCATGAATTTCGTAGACACTTTTGGCGACTAAAAATAAACCACCTAAAAACAGGATTAGGTCCTTTAATGACACTTCATTAGCTTCGGAAAAATGCTCTTGATTTACCTCTTTCAAAACCTCTCCCGAAAGATGCCCCGCAGTCGACGCGTCAGTGACGCTCATCCTTTCGATAATGGTTTGGGGAACACCAAGATCCGTTAATTCAAAAATTGGACGCTGAAACTGCGCGTCATGGACCAGATAGTAAAGAGACAGCAAAAGCAGCAAACGGGTCAATAACGCAAGGGCGAGGCCTAAACGCCTCGCGAGAGGTTGCTGACTCTTGGGCAATTTTGCTGACGCAATCGTGATAAAAACAATGTTATCAATCCCAAGTACGATCTCCATCGCCGTAAGTGCCAAAAGGGCAATTACAAATTCCATCCCAGGTTCCCCTTTTGTTTCACGCTGAATTAACCAGATCTAATATATCAACTCCACCATGCTCGTTACAGGTAAATTAGCCACTCCCCCATTTACATTGTAAGGGAACCGCGTTCCTGGGGTTCGTTAAATCAATGCAAGGCCAGGGTAGGAGAAACCAATTCTTTTTCACTTAACCGCAGTTCAAGCTACTTCCCGCCGCGATTAAAGAACCCCTTAAAATCCTGATAAGACGGGAGTGCAAATCCTGCAGGTGCCCGCTCAACTTGAAGTTCCCCCGTCAACTCAAATCTACCCCCGTCGGCTTGTTTACTCAGCCGCAACTCGCCACCGCGAAACCACCGAAGCAATGGCGCCTGATAGCCCACCGGCAATTCGGGGTTTTCAAAATCTGGCCAAGCATTCGAAAAAATTAACTCGATGCCGCCTACGGTTTTCACAACTTCGTAAGTTCCCCCTAGCGAACAAACCAAGTCTACGCCGAGTAAATCTTGACAAATCGCTTGAACATTCTTTCTATCCGTCCCCAGTTGCCTCGATACGAAATTCATCAATTTCACATTCGCTATCGACGTCTGCCAACTTCGGCGATAATTAATCCGATTCACCCATTGGTTAATTTTGAACTCTGGATTTGGGCGGTTTATCATTAAGTGAAACTGAGATCTAAGATCCGTAGCAACCTTCTTATTGTAAAGCTCCAAGTCCTCAAGGAGATCGAGGCGATAAGAAACCGCATTGAATCCAGCAATTCCTGAACCCCCTTTCGCGGTCGTTGAAGTATCGCTTAAGCGATACAACGGGCTTTTTAACAACTTAGATTCTCGAATCTCCCCGATCTCTTGCAGTTTATCATTATCGCTCTTTGGAACCACTGAGGACTTTCGGCCCTCCGGAAAGAACCAATCCAAAACTCCAGCCGCTGGCTGCGCCACTACAAAACCAGGCATTTCCGCAAGGATTTGCTCAAAAAGTGAAGGAGACTTGAGGTCAACTTCCGGGACGAATTCCGCATTATCATCGACAACCAGAAACAGGCGATAATCAAAACTCCGTTTGAATATTGGCTTCTTCTTCAAACTCAAATTCAGCTCGACGATTGGGCTATCACTCAGCTCTCTGTCGGAGCTTTCGTGATCGAGGTTTTCCTGACCCGAGTTTCGCCAAGCAATCTCACTCTCCATTTTTGGACCAAGGCGGCCCAATGCCCAGTCTAAATCATCTTCCCCAATCGCTGTGATTCTTGAATCAAATGAGACAACCTCAATCCTCTTATCATCCTGATTTAACAGACTGCGATTGATGTAAAAGTAAACCGGCTCCAGAGCTCGTATCGAATCATTTACAGCATTTTCAATATCTAAATATTCCCGCCGCTCCGCCTCTGAGCAAAACTCAGTCGATACATCGTTCAGGGGTTTAAAGAAACCAAATCGACCTCGCTCCTGATCGATCCAAACTCGCCCATTCCGTTCGAGGCCTTCCTTGTCAAAACCCCTTGGCAAAAAACCGCCACCGATTAGCTGGGCAAAAACGTTGCCATTTCCAATAAAGTTTAAACCTTCATTTTCGGCCGCGAGCGTCGCCATTTCTAAGACTTGAATCTTTGCAGATAAACGATTTCGCCGAAGAAGCTCAATTTGAAAACTGGGTTTAAACAAATTCTCAACAAAGGCATTCGAGGCATAAAACAAAATCCGATTTTGAAATTGTTTATCTTGGAGCTCTCTAGCACGAAAGGCTTTGAAATCTTCGGATTCTCCAAGCGACAAACTCTTGCCCTGATTAATCTCAAGAAACTCCTTCACAATCTCGGCCGACGTAGTAATAAGATGAAAATCTCCCTTCACAACATAGAAAGACCGATAAAACACCCGCTCATCCAGAGTCGCCTTCAACACGTTCTCGTTTTTCACTTTAGAACGTTGCACACAGGTCTCGATAAAATTAACATCGTGCCCAGCAAACAAGTCCGACTCGATGGTGCCCTGCCGAATGCTGTCGATGTCGTCGATCGTCAACCCACTTGCCTTGGGTATTCTCTGTAAAATCCGCTCTTTTGCTTCTTTGACGATCTTTCTCCGCTTGTCCTGGAAATTTTTCCTCAGAGACTCCGTTTGATTAGGCTGTGCCTGTAGAACAACACCTACCCCGGCACCACTTCGGAAATAGAAATCCGATCCAATGAGCGCGACATCGTTTACTTTGGTGCCGCCAAACCACTTATCCAATGGACCCGACTGGACACAAAGCTGGTCAAGAAACTTTGATTGAACCAGTTTCTTATATCCCCGCACCGTCAACATACGACTCAAATCTCCACCATACTCATCCATAAGATCTTTAAGCCAGATTTGATTATCCCAATTTTCAAATCTAAGATAAAAACAAGTTGCTGGAACAACCTTCGCGATTTCCTCCACATCCACTGATGCGGGCAACACCTCACTTGGCTTCACTGACAACCTGATTGGTAGCGGCAAGCTAACCCGGCCAGCTTCCCCCGCTTCAAGCGGATTCATTGCCTCTGCGATCAAGTCGCTACGAGTGGATTCGAGATCCAGCAAAAGACCTACGGTTTTTGCCAGTGACTTGACCTGATCCTTATCTTTCTTTTTCCTATCGCGTTTTTTTGATTTTTCAGTAGCGACTCGACCGAGTAGCATGCTCTCCAAATAATCTTCTAAGATTGGTGGATAATCATTTACCGCTCGCTGGGCAGCCATCGCATCTTCAAATTCCTTGCGCCACCTATCCGCATACTTTTCGAACTTTCTCCGGTCGTGCCGTTCAACCGAGACCATCACTTGGCGTGACTCGCCCGAACCACGCATGCTAAGCCGCAATGGACTTTTCGAGTCGGAGCTCTTAAACAGAAACCATAATTTATGAGCACGGATCTGACTATCCAATGGAATCTGTAAAAACGTTTTCAGCTTCCGCATCGCCGGCGCTTCTACAAACGAATAAAAGATTCGATTGTTTGCTTCGACCAGCTCAGCTGCACCAGTCCGCTCAATCGACTCGTCTCCCTCCCGCAGCATAAACGTCACGTAGCCGATTCCAAATTCACCGTCGTCGGCATCAGCACAAACGAAAGCCCGTGCCCCGGTCAATGCTGGCCTATTATTTTGTGCTTCAATTTGGTGAATTCCAATTCCTTGAACTTCCTGTCCAATTGACGAATCCAAACAAAACACGGTGAGCAACATTAAAGAAATAAACGCTCGGCTGAGCCAATATCGACGCAGCGCGATGAACGGCTGAAATTCTGCTAAACTAAAATTTTCCAAAGCGAACCTCTTGAGTAAGAAAAGCCTCTGAGGGCAGAATTTCAATTGTCATCTGGATAACCAACAAATCAAAGCCCAAGTGAAATTTTAAACCTAGTTTCCACCATGCAAACCAACCCTAATGACAGCGATTCCTACCAAAAAGCGGCTCGTATCATCCGCGAATGCGATGCACTATTGATTACTGCCGGCGCGGGGTTAGGGGTTGATTCTGGCCTGCCCGATTTCCGTGGAACAGAAGGATTTTGGCGGGCTTATCCGGCATTTAAAAAGAAAGGATTAGATTTTTACGATCTTGCAAACCCAAGATGGTTTAAAGACAACCCCGGCCAGGCATGGGGGTTTTACGGCCACCGTCTTAATCTGTACCGCGCAACGACACCTCACGCCGGATTCAACATCCTGTTGGATTGGGTTCGTCAAGTCGACGACAATTATTTTGTTTTCACCAGCAATGTTGATGGACATTTCCAAAAATCAGGATTTTCACCGGATCGGATTCTTGAGTGCCACGGGAGTTTCGAATTTCTTCAATGTAGCGAAACCTGCACAAGGCGAATTTGGAGTTCGGAAAAAACGAGAATTCAAATCGACGAGGAATTATTTACGGCAATGGCACCCATTCCTCAGTGCTCCGTCTGCGACGCCACCGCTCGCCCAAATATTTTAATGTTTGGAGATTCACATTGGATCGAAGATTATCATCACGCCCAAAACCAGAAGTATCAACAATGGCTCTCAAGCCAGTCCCTTAACGCGCGAGTTGCAATTGTTGAAATTGGTGCGGGAACAGCAATCCCCACCGTTAGATCAGAATCAGAAAAAGCTGCCCGAGAATTTCATCAACCTTTGATCAGAATTAACCCTCGCGAAAATCACGGTCCCGATCCCTGCATCTCAATCGCCGGTGGCGGCCTCGAAAGTTTATGCAAAATTGAAAACGAACTCCGCTTTCAAACTTAGTCACTGATCCCGGCACCACGGAATCAACCTGCCTTTACTGCCTTAAAAATTAAACGCCACTCCACGATCTCTTAACTCAACCGCGAGTTGCTCCGTTGACTGGTAAACAACCGCTTCCCAGCCATGCGTGCGCGCGCCCTCAACATTTTCTAAGCGGTCATCCACAAACAAACAGCTTGCCGGCTCGACGCCGGCAACAGCCAACGCACGCTCGTAAATGAGAGAATCCGGCTTCATCGAGCCAATTTCGTAGCTTAAAACGAATTCACCAAACAACTGCTTCAGGATTGGAAATCTCGCCAGCGCAAATTCCCAATGGGAAATGCAGGTGTTCGACAAAATTCCAATCGAGAAATTAACGGCTCTCAACTGAGTAATTAACGGAATCAACTTTCGATTCAGCGAAAATATATTACTGATAGAGTGAAGCAAAAACTCGGATTCAAGATTGGAATTTGATAATCTTGAAAAACGGTTGCAAAATTCAACTTGACTAACCTCACCACACTCGAAAGCTTGCTGGAGCCCAGACTCAAAAATCCAATCGGTCACTGCGCCCGGTGACACGTCTAGCTCTTCAGCAATTCGGGACACAGCAATTCCATGATCAAATGGAAGGATCACATTCCCGAGATCAAAAAACAAGTATTCAATTTGAGCCATCTGAACTAGCCACCTCTAACAAAACCAAACTTGAAACTGCATTCGCTTGAGTAAAGTCTCCGCCCGGTGGTAAACAGTTGATTATTTCGTGGTGACACAAAATGAGAAACAGGCACACAAAATTCAAACGTCATAAGTCCTCTCTGAAAGTTCTAGCCTCTTTTCGTAGTGACCAATACCCGCAATATAAACGCCTACTTAAATTTACGTTTTCGGTTTGTGGAACTGCCATTGTTTTTAGGGCCCGTAGAGTTCGCAATTGCTATACCGTTTGTCCCTATCTGAATCCAAGTTACTAAGAAGGCCGGTCTTAAAACTCCACCTCCGGCAAATCTACTCGCTCGCCGTCGGCGGTTAACTCCATCCAAAAGAATGGTCTTTTCTCAACCACATCTTCGACCGGAGCGAAGAACTCCGCCAGCGAGGCAAATTGATCTTTTGTCAGCGCCGCACCATCCCTTTGCGCTCCGTTTTTTGAAACAACTAAAACACTATAAGGAATGCCAACGACTGCATTAGAGTCAATCGTGACTTCAAACTGACCATTCTCATCCGCACGAACAACAGAACCGCCCAATCGATGTATCCGATCAATGGCTTCATTGTCCAGGGCCTGAAACGAATTTGGATGTACCAATCCACCTTGGGATCGAGCACTAGGCTTTCTGTTCGCGGGTAGGATCATCACCACCGCACCACGGTCTGCTTTTAAATTACCATCATCCCGATAGGCAACCGATCCATAGACTCTGCAATCCAATTTTCGTTTAAAATCGGCTGAAGTTGGTGAATTCAGTCCGTTGACCAAAACACCCAATACAAAAAAAATGCCCGCTGTAATCACAATCAACAAAGCCTGAGCATAAATCACCCAGCGCGGAATTTGAATCATGTCACGAAAAGCCTGCCTTGCAACTGGATCTTCTTGCCCTCCTAGATTGTCACCAGAATGTCCACTTGCCATTTGCATCTCTCTCGAGTTTTTCACCGTTGGTCGATCCATTTATCCAGTCGGTTGAAGATCTTTCAAAACCTAAAAATCCAAGTTCTCCAAGCAACTTTCCCGATCCCCGCTCGCTAACCTCGAAACTTTTGATTCGAAAAGCAGTAACCTCTCTATTTATCCCAGTTTGCGGTTTGCAAAACAAGGTTATCGCACGGAGCTTAATTGGCTAAGATTGGGATAAACGGCATTCGTGAAATTGTTTTTACCCACAGTTTCCCAATTACAAGTCTAATTCGAGTGGAATAAATCCAGGAACCGCGTTCCTTTGCGTCGCGGAAACATTGAAAACAGGACGCCATGCCAATTACCCAACAGCCTACCTCGCAAATTTCAAGTTCTACTATGAACAATCAAGATCGGACAACTGATATTACGATGTCGCGGGCACTGCCAGACATAGCAAAAAGGCTGACCATCAGCAGGCGCCTGCTTACTTGGTTCATTTCCTCTTTGTTTTTGTTGCCGTCGTTCTGCTTTGCCCAGGCCGATCGTCCGAGAGTATTAACCGTTGATACCGGCGTACAATTTGAAGGAGAAGTTTTTACCGTTAGAGAATTGAGCACCACTACCACCTCCTACAACGCTTACGGTTCATCGCGTGACAACATTGTCGTAATCACAGACGGTCTGCGACGAGTGTTCATTGGAGACAGTCACGTTTTAAATCTGGGTGACTCGGGCCAGAGTGACGAAATTAATTTTGACATCGACCAGAAAGCGTATAACGGCTCGGAAGGAAACGGCGCCTTTATTGGCGTGGGACCATTCAATCAATATGGCCATCGACAATTCTCGATTGGCGTTCGCTTGCCTGACAAAACGATGGTTCGCAGGAACTACACTCAGGGCATCACAAAAATCACTCCTCGCTACTGCGTTCTGGAAACACTCGTGGGAAATCCCACCGCTCCGTTGAAGCAATGGACCATGCACATTGCGACGGGAACTGTTCCCAAAGACATATTGAGAAATGTTTTGCTTTCAAGGATCAAAAACCCGAACAAACCAGACGAGTTTTTTGACATTGCCTACCTTTTCCAGCAAATGGGCGACTACAAACTTGCCAGTGAGGAACTACGACAAATCGAATCAAAGTTCCCCGGACTCAAAGAACAAATTCGTACGCAGAGAGATCGGATCGGCCAACTCAAGGCAAGACAAATTCTGCGGGAAATCGATCTACGAAAAGACTCAGGGCAGTTTGACCTCGCCCTTCAAATGGCCAGGGTGCCAGCCAAAGATCGCCTTGCTGGCGAAATCAAGGCAGAGTTTGACAACGTTGAACAAGAAGAAATAGCTGCTCGTCAACAAGTCGATCAAGCCCGATCGTCCGCAATCGATTTGACCAAGCAAGTTCAAAATCTGACCAACGAACAGATTGAAGCGGTCCATCGATTTCGAGATGAAATTGAAGTTGATTTAAACCGCTTCAACGAAAACCGCCTTGCGGCTTACATTCGGCTTGCAAACGATGTCTCGATGCCCGCCCAACAAAAACTCGCGCTTGCAATTAGTGGTTGGCTTTTGGGCAGCAATAATGCCATCGAAAACTTGGCAGTTGTTCAGTCAATGTTTGAAGTGCGAGACCTAGTTCGCGAGTATCTTGATGAAGGCACCACACAACAACGGCGAGAGGCGATTCTTAAAGAGCTTGCGACTAAAGAGTCGGGGACCCCTGCGATACTTGACGCCATGATTCAACAAATGAAACCAATCGAGCCCACCGATGCAGTTGATAATTATACGGGTGAAACAGCCATTGAATTTGAAGTAGAAGTTCCCGGCACGGCGGCCGCCCCGGAACCGGTGCAATTCCGCTGCATGGCTCACTTACCGCCTCAGTACAATCCTTATCGAAAATACCCGATGATCATCGCACTGCCCGGCGGTACGCAACCGCTGGAGCAAAACATGGAAATCTGGTGTGGAAAATACAACTCAAAGTTGAAAATACGTCAGGGGAACGCGCCGCGCAACGGCTACATCGTCGTTACCGTGGATTGGCGAGCCCCTGGCCAAACGGGGTGGGCCTACTCAGGTCGCGAACACAAAGTTGTACTGGATGCGTTATACCGTAGCCTCAGGATGTTCTCGGTTGATTCCGACCGGGTTTTCCTAGCGGGTCACCGGGAAGGTGGAGACGGCGCCTACGACATCGGGATTTCCCATCCGGAGCATTGGGCTGGAATCATTGGTTACTCAGGAGCTTTTGCGAAATACATCGACAAGTACTGGGACAACGTCCATGTCCAGTTGCCACTCTATTGCGTCAACGGCCAAAAGGATGTTGTCTCCATCGCCAAAATGGAATTCGCAATTAATAAATGGATGAGACCCAAATACGTTAATCCCACGATCGTTCAATACATTGGTCGTGGCAATGAACTATTTATGGAAGATCTCCCATTCGCTTTTCAGTGGATGAAGGGGCAAAAGCGTCCCTGGCCGGATCGCGGCGGATTCGAATTCTCTTGTAACGCCCTGCGCCCCTGGGATACATATTTCTGGTTTTTTGAACTCAAGGGAATTCCAGAAGACCGTATCGTGCGTCCGGAATTGTTCAACCAAACAAAGAAATTCAACAAGGTCGAGATTTCCGGGGAAATCAGCAGCCCAAACACCTTCCGCCTTGGACCGGCCAGCATGAAGATCAAGTCCGACTCAACGCTTTGGCTTTCCCCGCAATTCGCTGACCTGAACGAGCCAATTCAAATTCGTGGACGAGGCAGTTTTAAGGGATCTGTGACGGCCTCTCGAAAGACGATCCTCGACGATGTACTGCGTCGAGCAGATCGCGAACACATCTATCATGCAAGAGTCGACTGCATCAATGGAACTTGGACCACTTCCGAGTGACGGGCAACGATCCGTTAACAAGAACTATCGTTGCTGAGAATCGCTGGTCTTATCACTCGTCTTCTGCACCACTTCGGTCAGCGCCTTTTTTTTTATGATACAACCAGTGATTCGCCAACCGTCTTCGTGAGTCTCCATAACCCAGCCCATCGGTCCAAAATATGGGGCGATGCTGACTTCATAATTCTCAGGCAACTTCGAGCCGTCCAACTTTTGCTGCCGAACGGCTTCTGCATCAAGTTCTTTTCCTTCGGCAGCCGCTTTTTCTTCCGCCTGTTTCTTGAATACCTGATTGACCACCCTTGCAAGCACGGTCTGAGAAGACGCCATTTCACCACGCCTCACCATCTCGTAATTAGCCTCTAACGCCAAATCCATTCGTCCGAATTGCCGCCAACATACCGCAGAACCATCAGTCAACTTTTCTATCGCAGTTTTGACTTCGATGTAATCCGGTGCACTTGCAAGCTTTGATTTTTTCTGGCTGAGCAATTTCCGGAGATATCCTTTGTCATTGGCGATCAATAAGTTGCCACCATGAACAACAAAGTACTTTTTTGCAAACAATTGAAATGCCGGTTCTTCTTCCTCTTCTTCTTCCATTTCGAAATCGCCCGGCAAGGTGAAGGAATCATCGTCCGGCAATTCTTCTTCCATCGCCGCAGAATCAACTTCAATGACCTTGATTCCACCTAAGCTAATCACCTGTCCATTGGTCGCTCTTCGCAAACTTTCAAAGACGAAATCAGGCTGGTCTTTCACCGGGATTCCGATGACCACCCGCTCGCTCGATTCGGCAATCGGACGCTCAACAGCGGACGCAATCGTCAAACGGTTATCCAGCAAGCCAACGAGTTTTACGATATCCAATTGCATATCAGGATCGACTTTGAAATCATTTAGCGTGCGTTCAAAGGCTCCCTCTTCGTCGAGGAATCCATCGTACAAACCACCCACACTACCGAGGGCGTCAGAAAAATCCCAATTGCCAATGACTAACGCGGAAGCCTCTTTAGGCACCCAGTTTGCAGGTTCCAATGGTTTGGAATTACCGGCGAAATTAAACATCTTGAATATCTGATCATTGTTATCAATTTTTTGACCGCGGGGAGCGTACGTGAAGCTACGGTGAAGCAACTCGTGCTCACCCGTTGCGACCGAAACATTTCCACCCATCGCCTTGAATGCTCCGAATCCCTGATCCTTGAGCACTTTTGAAAAGTCGTTTCGAGCCTGCAGATCACCACGTCGCTCATCTTCGAGAGCCTGAGCCAATTGGATATAACCAAATGGGTCAACGTACCAACGGAAGTGAGCTTCAAATTCACCGAGATCCGTCTGCTTCATGATGCCCTCAAAAGAATCCAGAGAGGCAAGCGTCTCCGCTTTCTGAATTTGCTGAGGAGCATTGAGCCTAGCGAGCACATCGCGAAAAATGGTTTCGTTGTCAGAAACCAGCATCCAACCATTCACCACTGCCTGGTGGTTGGTAGTGCTAAAGCGAACTGGTTTTTGATGTTTCAGTACCGCTTTGGTGGTTGGAACTCCATTTATTTCTTTCTCGGTAACCTCAGCTCCCTTTTCCTTAAGCATTGCATTTATTTTCTGTTGCAAGGCTTTCGCTTTGTCCTCGGTTTCCGACACATCAATTAAAACAACAAGACCGTGAGTCCCTTTCGCAAGCTGCTTTCCAGTCACATCAGGCACAACGCCGGCGATACAAATCTCACCTGTATGAATGGCATCCATATCGTCAATCTTTAGTCCCAAACTGACGTTCTGCCTATTCATCAAATCTTTAATCTGGTCTGCCAAACTGTCGATAAAAGGCTGGATCGCCGGATCTTTGGCAAGAGTTCCGAATTGAGTCGATTTAAATTGCTCCTCGAGTTTGACCGGATCGGGAACCGAAACCCAAAACTTCGTTGATGCTGGAAGATATTGTTCACTACCCACAATCGGCTTGGCCGCAACTGATGGCTCGGGCTTCGCAGGCTTATCCTCAGCTGCAGGCTTATCCTCAGCTGCGGGCTTAGATGGCGTTTCAGTTTTCTCAGTTTTACTGCCCGACTCTTGCGCCGGATCCTGTTTAGAATCCTGCTCCGCTTTTTTCTCGCCTTTGGATTCAGCGTCCGCCGACTCGCCTTGCTTTTTCCCATCCTTGCTCGAAGCGCTGGCCTTTGACTCTGTTTTGCCGGGGTCTAACGCAGGGGATGGTGTTTCCTCCTGAACCGCATTCGTGGCAGACTCGACAGCAACGGCAGGTTCTGTTTGTTTCTCAGTCTCTTGGGCGACACAAATCGCCGTCGGATCGGCAAAAGATACTCCAAGACTCAAACAGATAAGGGTAACGAATAATCGTTTGACCACAGAACTCTCCTTACGAAGTAGCCTAACAATTTCAAATAACTTAAAGAAATTGAAGCAGCGACGTATACAACGGGCGGAATTGAAAATTGATCGCAAACGGCAAATTCAGGACGTTCACCGTAATTGTCGGGAAACTTTCCGCATTTTAGCCGTACCACATTTGTATCGACCAAAATTGTCAGAATTAACAAACCAAGACAATTGATTCGTAAACCTTCGCAAAACCTCCTAACCCTCACAATGTTATCGAATCTTATGGCCTCTCGTAAACCGCTGAGATTCGTTAAAAAACCGGCGAGACAGGCATTTTTGCCAACGCAGCCAAAATACATCGTCTATTCCAAGACAAATTGCTGAAAAAGTTACGGAACACTGATGGATTCTTCGACAAAGTCACCACTTTTCCGACCATTTGCCGGGAACCCGAGATTTGTTTTCTTACGCTCCCTTGGGGCATTAAATTGCTTCGATACAATTTAAATCCTGAAAAGGCTTTTTAACCATTGGACCATTTTTGCAATTTAGACATGATTCCTAATATTCTCGCTGAGCGCTACGCATCCTCTGAAATCAAATCCATCTGGTCCGCCGAGGGCAGGGTAGTTCTCGAACGAGAGCTTTGGATCGCAGTCATGGCTGCCCAAAAACAACTTGGCCTGGATATCTCCGACGAAGCAATATTGGCGTACCAATCCGTCAAAGACCAAGTCAATCTCGAGTCGATTATGAACCGGGAACGGGTCACTCGCCACGACGTAAAAGCCAGAATCGAAGAATTCTGTGACCTTGCTGGTCATCAACACATTCATAAAGGCATGACCTCCCGTGATCTAACCGAGAACGTGGAGCAGCTTCAAGTGTACCGATCGCTTCAGATCATCCGAAACAGGACGATTGCGGCCCTAGCTCAACTCCGCGGAGCAGCTGAAAAATGGCAAGATTTGTTTATCACAGCTCGAACCCATAACGTCGCTGCCCAGCCCACAACCTTTGGTAAACGACTCGCTATGTTTGGCGAAGAATTACTTGTCGGCCTTAGTTCACTCGAATCGCTACTTGAGAATTATTCAGTCCGCGGACTGAAAGGCGCTGTTGGAACTCAGATGGATCAACTGAGTCTTTTTGATGGGGATTATGAAAAATCCAATCAACTGGAACAATTGGTGGTGGAACATTTAGGAATTCCACAGAAATTTGAAAATGTCGGACAGGTCTATCCGCGAAGCCTTGATCTTCGCACCGTCAATTGCCTAACTGAGCTTGCCAGCGGTCCCTCATCGCTTTGCAGGACGTTACGTTTAATGGCTGGTCATGAAACAGCCAGTGAAGGTTTCGCCAAAGGGCAGACCGGTTCCAGCGCGATGCCTCACAAAATGAATTCCCGCTCTAGTGAAAGAGTTAATGGTTTTCACACAATCTTAAAAGGCTACCAAACCATGGCCGCCGGTCTCGCGGGTGACCAATGGAACGAAGGGGATGTCTCCTGTTCCGTTGTTAGAAGAGTCATGCTGCCCGACGCATTCTTTGCAATCGATGGTTTATTTGAAACATTCCTGACCATCCTTAGCCAAATGGATGCCTATCCTGCCGTGATTGAAAAAGAAAACAATCACTACCTTCCATTTCTCCTTACGACGACCATCATGATGGAAGCCGTAAAAGCCGGCGTTGGTCGCGAAACGGCCCACCACGCAATTAAGCAACATGCAGTCGCCACGGTCAATGACTTAAGAGAAGGAGCCATCTCACAAAACGATCTTCTCGACCGGCTTGCCCAAGACGATAGTTTAAATCTTAACGAGGCGTTA
>JAPOIJ010000115.1 GCA_029979005.1 Planctomycetota bacterium
AAAGCCTGCTAGAATTCGTAACAAGCGGTTGCGATATAAGTTCTTGGTAGTTGTGCTCTATCGCATTGTTTCTTAGTTAGTGGGAGATAAAGTGGCCAAATTTACGATCATCTTGGTTTTGTTGGTTTGCGCTCAAACGATTTGCGGTGCGACAACGATTCAGGAACAAACGCCCGTTGACACATCTGCTGAACTCCAAGTAGTCGAGGGCGGTGAAGTTTCCGCTCAAGAAGTAAGCGAGGACTCCGGTTCGGTGGAGGGCGAGGGGCACGAGTCCGGTCCGTTATTTACTAATGATGCGGTAATCTTTGGCATTCTTATGGTCATGCTGGGATTGATCTTTTGGACGTCAAGCCTCGAGATTCCGGCGGTTAAGTTGTTTTATAAAGTCATTCCGATGTTGTTGGTTTGCTATTTCCTTCCATCGCTTTTAACTTTTTTCAATTTGGTTGATCATCATGAATCAAAACTCTATTACGTCGCGACGCGTTTCCTCTTACCCGCCACGCTCGTGCTGCTTACTTTGAGTATTGATCTGAAGGAAATTTTTGCATTGGGACCGAAGGCTCTAATCATGTTTTTGACAGGCACGGTAGGAGTTGTCTTGGGCGGACCACTGGCCGTCTTGACGGTCGCTTGGATCTCTCCTGAGATCATCGGTGTTGATGGCCCAGCTGCTGTATGGAGAGGCCTAAGTACAGTTGCGGGGAGTTGGATTGGCGGTGGTGCTAATCAGGCGGCGATGCAGGTGGTGTTTATGACACCGGAGCCAAATGCGGGTACTGAAGTGACGGGGCAATTAGAGGATCTGTACAGTGTAATGGTCGCCGTAGATGTGATTGTAGCCGAAGTCTGGATGTTTTTTCTTTTGATGGGGGTTGGGTTTTCAAAAGATATTGATCGGATATTTAAAGCCGACGCGTCGAGTATCGATCGTTTGAAAACAAAAATGGAGAGTTTTAGTGAACGGGTGACTCGGGTACCTACGACTACCGATTTAATGGTCATCGGAGCGATTGGTTTTGGTGCGACAGCGTTCGCGCATTTCGTTGGAACGTCGATTGCGGAGAGCGTTCAGGCAACTATTACAAGTGCTCAAGTCATGGTTGCTGGTAATGATGGAAGTTTGGCGATGGCTGAGAATCCATATGGCTTCCTGAAAGATCTAGGACTGGCCAGTTCATTCTTCTGGTTGATTGTTCTTTCAACATCTATCGGAATTGCGTTATCGTTCACCCCATTTCGAAATTACGAAGGTGCCGGAGCGTCCAAATTGGGAACCGTCTTTATATTTATTCTGGTAGCTGTTATTGGAATGGGCATGGACATTCGGGCGCTTGCTGACCATCCGGGGTTCTTTTTAATTGGTGGAATTTGGATGGCATTTCATGTCGGCCTGATGTTCTTGGTTGGGTGGATTATTCGCGCTCCGTATTTCTTTTTGGCCGTCGGAAGTAAGGCAAACATCGGAGGTGCCGCGAGTGCCCCTGTGGTCGCGGCGGCGTTTCACCCTGCCCTAGCACCAGTAGGTGTTTTGCTGGCTGTTTTGGGGTATGCGTTGGGCACTTACGGTGCGATGTTATGTGCCTGGATGATGCAGAGTGTTACGCCGGTTTCCGGTTAACCTAGGTGTAGCCGGCGGATCCGTCTTTGAGGAGATTGTCGCGCTTAAGATTTTGACATTTTCAAATTTGTAAATCTAAAGCCCTGGATTGGTGTGCCGAAGGTAGAGAAGGAAACTGTACACAACGACAACACCAACGATGCAAGAACCAGCATTGAGCAAGAACTTTGCTGTTTTTACTTTCTTGATCGCTACTATTTGTGCGATTACGCAGACAACAGTAACGACGAGCAACTTGAAACCAATGGCGCCATTAAAGTCGAATTTCTCAATAAAGAAATCGGCAATTGGATTGGTTTCCACCGCACCTTCGACCTTAAAAAGAAGCCGATGCGTCATGAAAATGTCCAAACAATTGATCAGGATAAAGATCGTTGTTTGGTTTTGTAAAGGAAGTTGCCCGGTAAACAGATTTTTCCAACCGTGGTTGGGATGCCCCCCAGAATGTTTGTTGGTGTTTTCCGCCGTAGGAGCAGTAGTTTGGGGGGCGGTTTGGGGCGGCGATTCAAAAGGATTCTCTGTATCTTTTTGGTTCGTCAGCTCGTCGAATGCATCTTTAACTTGTTGAAATGCCCAACTGTCCCCACCCTGATCGGGGTGGTGCTTTTGCGCTTTTTCACGATACGCTTTGCGAATTTCTTGCGGTGTCGCATCGTTGCTGACACCTAATATTTTACGTGCGTCCATAGCCCGATTGTACTGGGGAAACGAATAGCGAAAATACGTTGCGCTGCATGGGTGCGTTAAATTCGCGAAAAATTCAACAAAAAAAACGGTGAAATTTCGAATTAGGTAAGTCAATCGAGCAAAATGACGCTTTTAAACTGCCCAAATTGAATTCCGCTTATCTCGGATGGATTCGGAAAAATTCCAGACGAACATTTAGTTTGTTCCAGTAATAACCATACCTCCCCAAGTTGTTTTGTTTGACCCAAGTGAATACTGCCGATAAAGTTTCAGTGGTAATTGTCAAATTCGGTGTATTAATGATTAAACAAAGACGCGGCTTTTCCTTAATTGAATTGTTGGTTGTGATTGCGATCATTGCGATTTTGATCGCTATGTTTTTACCGGCAGTTCAAAACGTGCGGGAAGCAGCCAGGCGAACGAAGTGCAGTTCAAATTTGATGCAACTTGGTCTGGCTAACCAGAGCTTCAACACCTCAAACAGCCATTTTCCAAATGGCTGGAATGGAGAAACTGGTTGGGGAACCATCAGCTATCTTTTGCCATTTATTGAACAGGGGAACCTATATTCGAAGATCGACTTTTCGACATTTACCGACGCTGTTGAAAATTTATCGATTATCAAACAACGGATCCCGTTGTTGTATTGCCCAAGTTCTGGCAACAACTCCAGCACCTTCCAACTCGAAGGTTTAGACGGATTTGTAGATGTTGGCCGGACTCATTACGTTGGGTGCATTGGTTCATCCGTTAGGCAGGAAGACATGGGGGATGGACAGCTTTGTCCCTCAGCTGATTTGCTCGATTCCATCGGTTTTATTGACGGGATGTTTTACGAAAACAGCACAACGCCGCTACGCGATGTCCGTGATGGACTTTCAAATACGATCTTAATGGGTGAGCGTAGTGCAAATGTGTTCGACTCCCAGTGGCCTGGAATCATTGATGGTTCTGAGCACACGGGTTGGCGGGTGGTCGGTTGGACCGGTGAGCCACCAAATAATCCGCCTCGCCGCGATCCGGTCGTTATCGTAAATGATGACGGAAGTGAAGAAATTCTTGAAATCCATTTCCATGGGTTCGCCCAGTTTAACAGTATGCACGGTGGTGGTCTGACAACGTTTGCATTTGTGGATGGCTCCGTGCGATTCATTAGCGACGACATCGACCCTCGTGTGTTTAAAGCGATGGGTACGATCAAGAATGGAGACAAAGCCACCGAATAAACTCACCAGTTTTTTGGGCTTTCGTCATTTAGTTAAGTTGGTAACGCTTTTTACCAAGCGGAGGGACCACGTGGTTCCTTGAGCGTTAGAATCGGCATCGAGCTACGTGTTGATTTCATAGCCTCTGCGATAGGGTCTTTCGAGAAATGAGTTTGCGATGTCATCACCAATGATTTGCTCGTTCTTGTCGTCCCATTTTAAAGTACGTCCCAAACGCGCCGAAATGCCTGCGAGATGACAAACATTGAGCATTTGCATGTGCGAATGGACGTCTGAAATAGGTTCTTTTTGCTCACGATGGCAATAGAGGAAATTCGCCCAATGAGCTCGCCGCTCATTCTGTTCCATTGGCAAGCCCTTATAAACTTTCTGAACGGCGTCCTCCGGTAATGGGTTTTGCTTAAGCGCTTTGACAGGGGCACCGTCAAGCGTGCGGCGACTGACGAAAATCCGTCCCTTATCTCCCTCAATTAAGACTCCGTTCCGTCCTTCGCTCTTGATGATCATTTCAACATCGCCGGGGTATTTTACGGTGAAGGCAAAACTAGTTGCGGTGTTGTATCGATTTCGTTCAACCGGTACTCCGTCTTTAAATTCAACGGGATGTTCTGATTTGCCAGAAATCGAAATTGGCCCTTTGGTTTGCCCATTGGATTTAAGTGCCCAGTTTGCGATGTCGACATGATGCGCTCCCCAGTCAGTAAGCTTCCCTCCGGAATATTCGTACCACCATCGGAATTCATGGTGACAATTCGTGTTACCCCATCTATTTTTTCCTGATGCATCAGGGCGATTTAGATAAGGAGCTTTTGGTACAGGTCCCAACCAGCGATCCCAGTCCAGCGTTGAAGGAATTTCGACGGACGGAATGGCGTCGCACTTAGGAGCGCCGCCAATACAGCATTCCATTCGCTTGATTTTGCCAAGTCGACCATCGGCGACGAGAGCAATCGCTTTGGTAAATAGGTTAAACGTACTTCTTTGTTGTGTGCCGACCTGGATAATACGGCCAGTTTCTTTTTGAACTTGACGAATGAGTTGCCCTTCAGCAATCGTAAGGGTCAGTGGTTTCTCGCAATAGACATCTTTCCCGGCATACATAGCTTCGATCAGGGGTTTGGTGTGCCAATGGTCTGGAGTTGCAATATGTACGACTTTAATGTCGTCTCGTGCCAAGATCTTTTGGTAGTCAGTGTAGGTGTCTGCCTTTCCATTGCTGAGGGATTGGTTACTTGAATTGCACCGAGTCTGATCCACGTCGGCAATCGCAACCACGTCGACCCACGGTTTGGCTGCTCGCATATTTCCATTGCCCATTCCTCCGGCGCCGATGAGGCCTATGGGTATTCGGTCATTTTTCTCCCGGGTCATTGCTGACATCGTGTCCGTGGAGTGGTAAACGCATGGAACCGAAAAACCCGCGCCGACCGCGGTGGTTGTTTTTAGAAAATCACGACGATTTTTGATGTGTTTTGGCATGGACAATGACTTAGCTCAATTAAAACATTAACTTGATCCTGCACCAGCAAACAATGATAGCGAGGAATTGTGGGTTTAGGCCAACAAGAATTTTGGCCAATTCCAAATCGAATGGGGACAATTCGATCTTATATACGCGCCGGTTTTTCTGTCTATATCGGAATTTCTACGAATATTTAAGGTTGAGGCTTTGAAAACGTGATAGCGTATTCTGATTTCAGAAAATCTTAGTTGATGCAGATGCTGATCAGGTGTATTATTCCACGGAGATCATTAGTCTTTTTCAGTACTAAATATGCACCGTTTCTTAAGCATTTTACTTGCGATCATGGTTTTCAGCTGCCCACTTAGGTGCCAGTTGGGATGGAGTGATTGTTGCGCTCAAACGGCAGAATTGTCACTTGGCGATTGTTGTTGCAGTGATACCGAAACTGAAATACCAGTTCGTCCCGAGAAAGACACAGAGGAGAGATGCGGGTGTATCTGTAGCGGGGCAACGATGCCGGACGCCACGGATTTAATTACACAAGCCTCGGTTCCATTTGACTTTGCGGTGCTGCCCTTTCTGTTGAATGTCAAGTTTGCTGAGCAAGGGAATGTCGCATCCAGCTTGCGTCCCTGTCGGACTGAAATCCCGATTCGCGCGCGGAACCTCGGGCGGCAGATGCGCTGCCTTCACAGCTCTTTCATCATTTAGTAGCGACAATCGTAATTTATTTACGTAGGCTTTTACTATTCGCATTATTCGATAATGCTGTTTTGATGTTTCTTGGAGTAAGTGGCAAACATGTTCTTTCGCCCATTGCCATGGGAATATGGCGTTCGAAATCTTTTTCGAAGGCCGTTGCGCACTTTTTTAACCTTTCTCGGTCTAACAACGGTCGTGTTGCTTGTCCTTGTGGTGGTTGGCTTTATTCGCGGTCTCGAAAAATCGTTATCCATTAGCGGAGATAGTCGAACTGCGCTTGTCTTCTCGTTGGGGATGGGAGAGAACCTTGAGTATTCTTCAATACCCATGCGAACGAATGACTTGGTGCCGGCTAGTATTCAAGGAATCCAAGAAAGATACGGGACAAAATATGTGTCTCCTGAGCTCTACCTTGGGACTCAGGTGGGTATCGTTGAAAGTGGCAGGGAAGGTTATCGGGAAACATTGGGACTGGTTCGGGGTGTTACGCCGAGTGCGTGCCTGGTTCGGCAACAGTTCCAGTTAGACAAGGGAAGATGGCCTGAGGCTGGAGAGATAATTATTGGGCGACTTGCTGCTACAAAACTGGGCACAAATTCGGATGCGATCTCCGTTGGTGAAACAATTCAGCTAGAGAGTCGCGTATGGAAAATTGTTGGAGTCTTTTCGTGTGGTGGTGCGGCGTTTGAATCCGAGATTTGGTGTCGGCTGGATGAGTTGCAACAGGCGATGAAGCGGCAGGACCTCAGTATTGTTGCTATGACGTTAGAGCCAGGTGCGGACTTCGCAGAACTGGATCTGTTTTGCAAACAGCGATTGGATTTGGAACTGCAAACGATGCCTGAGACGGAATATTATGCTGGCCTCCAGAGAGATTATGAGCCAATACGTTGGCTCGCCTGGCTTGTCGTTTGTCTGGTCGCCGGGGCGGGTGTTTTTGCGGGGCTTAACACAATGTATGGTTCCGTGGTTGGTAGAATTTCTGAGCTTTCGATGCTTAGGACGATTGGCTTTGTTCGCCGTGCTATTGTTGTAAGCCTAATTCAGGAGGCCGTTTTACTTTCATTAGCGGCGAGTTTGAGCGCCAGTTTCATGGCGTTGCTTTTTGTAAATGGGTCTGCCGTGCGTTTTACGATGGGCGCATTTCAATTGCAAGTTGATAGTACATCGATTTTGATTGGCTGTGGCGTGGGATTACTTCTCGGCTTTTTAGGAGCGATCCCTCCTGCAATTCGTGCTTTAAAAATGCCCATTGTTGATGGGTTGAGAGCGGTTTAAGGAGTTAATTAGATGAAAAACCTTATTGCTTTGATTTCGGTTTTTAGTATCGCGTTGTTGTTCTTGGGTTGTTCGGATTCGACGAAATCAGGCCCCGCAGTAAGCCTGGCCGCCGTAGATCCTGCTCCGTTTCTTTTGGCAGCGGAGCCGGATGAGGTCATTGGTGTGATCGCGGCGAGGGACTCGGCTGAAAATGAAGACGCGGTTGTTGTAGTCGGGCGCATTGGCGGCGGATTGAATCCGTGGGTGGAATCACTGGCGGCTTTTCAGATCGTTGACAATTCACTCATTGCCTGTAGTGACGAGAAGGCAGAGGGCGAAGCGTGCAGTTGCCCGACTCCGTGGGATTATTGCTGCCATACCGACAAATTGCCCAATGCAATGGCTTTAGTCCGTTTTGAGGACAGCCAAGGTAAAGTTGTTACCGAAGATGCCAGAAGTTTGTTTGGAATCAAAGAATTGCAGAGCGTAGTTGTAAAGGGAGTCGCGAAGCGCGATGACGCCGGTAATTTGACCATTGTTGCCAACGGGATGTTTGTTCGTGATTGATTGGCTCGCGAAGTTCTCGTGTTTTTTTGATTGATATAAATTGGATCTGAAATAATGACAGATGTTGACCTATCACAACTTGCGGTTGAGCGAAAGGAGGTTTACCAATCCCCATATCAAAGTCGCCATTGGTTTGTCCGCTATGCCTTTCCAGGGGTGCTCGTGTGCGGTTTTAGCGCATTGATTCTCTGGTCTTCCGCGGAGTTCTTTTTCCCGGCGCGGAAAGTTAAGGTAGTTCCAGTATTTGCGACTCAAGCTGAGGTTCGAACGGAGGGCGCTGAACTTTTTAAAGCTGCTGGGTGGATTGAGCCTCGGCCGACAGCGATTCGTGTTGCCGCGCTTGCCACGGGTGTGATCGAAAAACTGCTTGTGGTGGAAGATCAATTGGTAAAGCAAGGCGAGCCGGTCGCCGAACTCATCAAAGATGACGCTATTCTCACTCATGATGGAGCCGTTGCTAATCGCGAGTTGGCGGAAGCCGAGTTAGACCGCAGTAAGGCGGCAAGTGCGGCGGCTAAAATACGCTTTGAACAACCGGTTCATCTCGAGGCGAAATTGGCTGCTGCCGATGCAGACTTGGCAAGAATTAACACATCACTCTCCAATCTTCCGTTCGAAACTGAGCGAGCCGATGCAGAATTAAAATTTGCAAAGGGAGATTACGAAAGGATGTCCAACGCGGCGGCGTCCGTTTCCGAACGAGAAATTGACCGATCAAAAGCAGATTTTGAAACAGCAAAAGCCCATCTTTCAGAATTGCAAGATCGTAAACAAACTCTGGAACAAGAGATGTTTGCAGTCCGCCAAAAACGCAATGCAATTAATGTTCAGTTGCAATTGTTGGCGGACGAGACCAAAGAGAAAGACGAAACGCTCGCGATGGTCGAGGCTGCTAAGGCGAAGCTTAAGCAAATGTCAGTGGCGGAATCGGAAGCCGAGTTGCGGCTCCGGCGCATGACGATTCGAGCTCCCGTCGATGGGCGTGTTTACCGACTGCTTGGAATTCCAGGGGCTAGAGTTGGCTCAGGTGTGATGACGGCCATGGATGGACATGACGGTAGTAGTGTGATCACCATGTATCGTCCTGAGAGCTTGCAGATTCGCGTTGACGTCCGATTCGAGGATATTCCAAAAGTAAGTCTCGGCCAGGTTGTCGCAATTTCGAATCCGGCGATGCGAGAGCCGATTCGAGGGAAGGTTCTTTTCATTAGTTCTGAAGCAGATATTCAGAAGAATACGCTGCAGGTCAAAGTTGCCATTGATAATCCACCCCAGTTCTTCAAACCGGAAATGTTGGTGGACGTAACATTTTTAGCCCCTCGCCAGAGTGCTAATCAGGATGCATCAAGTCAAGAAATGTCTTTGCTGGTGTTAAAAAACCTTGTTTTTGATGAGGGTGGCAAGTCATTTATTTGGGTTGCCAATCGCACCAAAGGGGTGGCTGAAAAGACGGAGGTTCAACTTGGACAGCCCGGAGGTAATGGGATGGTTGAAATTTTAAGCGGCCTCGATGTAGGGAGTCGTTTAATCAGCAGTGGCGGAGAGGGCTTAATTGACGGTGAACGGGTGAAGGTAACCGGTGAGTCATCCGCAGACTAAGGTTTCTGCGAATGCGTTTAATTGGCTTTAGGTTGTTTGATTTAAAACAAATTTTTTAACAATTAGGTTGAGGCAATGGCACTGGTCGAGATAAAAAATGTAAAAAAGCATTACCACAAGGGCGGAGAAACAATCAAGCCGCTCGACGGGGTATCTCTAGATATTGAAAAGGGTGAGTTTATCTCTTTGATGGGATCCAGTGGAACAGGCAAATCGACGTTGTTAAATGTCATTGCCAGTATTGACCGGCCGGATGAGGGTTCGGTCAAAATAGATGGTGTAGAGATTTCTCGTTTGTCGCGGACCCGGTTGGCAAGCTGGAGGGCGGCAAACATTGGCTATATTTTTCAAACGCACAACTTGATTCCCGTTTTGACCGCTTATGAAAATATTGAAATGCCTTTGCTGCTGCTTCCATTGAGTCGCGCGGAACGCCGGAAACGGATTGAGGTTGCCTTGGCTGCCGTTGATTTACTGGACCGCGCTAATCACTACCCGCGGCAAATGTCGGGTGGTCAAGAACAACGGGCGGGGATAGCGCGGGCGATTGTCGCTAACCCGAAGGTAGTCGTTGCGGACGAACCAACCGGGGATTTAGATCCCCTTACGTCTAATCAAATCCTTGATTTACTCAAACGGCTCAATCGGGAACTCGATACCACGTTGTTAATGGTTACCCACGACGCGGAGGCAGCTGGGATTGCAGATCGACAATTTAAATTAGTTAATGGTAAATTGGCGGAGAACGGGGCAATTGTTGGATGATCAAACTTATACCCTATATTCTAAAAACGCTTTGGCGGCATCGCTCAAGAACAATTTTGACTGTCAGTGGATCGGCGGTTGCACTGTTTGTATTTTGCTTCGTAGGAAGTGTGCAGGAGGGCATGAATGATCTTCAGGATCGGCAATCGGGCAAAAGGTCGCTTATTACGTTTCAAGCGAATAAATTTTGTCCAGCTACCAGCCACCTACCGCAGGATTATGAATCTGAAATTGAGAAAATGAACGGCGTGCGGGAGGTAATCCCGGTTCAAGTTTTCACCAACAATTGCCGTGCGAGTCTCGATGTAGTGGTGTTCTACGGTGTGCCGCCCGAAAAATTGCGAGTCGCTCGGCCGGATTTCGTAATTCGCAATGGCTCGTGGGAAGAATTTGAGAGAAATCAGGATTCAGCAGTGATGGGAGCGGCAGTTGCCAATCGTCGCGGTGTTTCTGTTGGTGATAAATTTTCGATTGGATCGCTGAGTGTTGTCGTTGCGGGTATTTATGAAGCGGATGATCCAGCTGAAGAAAATTACATCTACTCTCATCTTGATTTTCTACAAAGAAGCAAGGGGATGAATCTCGTTGGGACGGTTACACAGCTTGAGGTGCTGTTGGATGAAAACACAGACGCAGATGAAGTTTGTCGGGCAATAGACGCACGGTATCTAGCAGGGCCCGTGGAGACGGATACGCGGCCTAAGGGCGTTTTTCAAGCAAAGAGTTTAGGGGATTTAACGCAACTCATTGGGATGGCACACTACCTTGGCCTTGCTTGTGTTGGGCTGGTCGCTGCATTGGTGGCAACAACGACTGTGATGTCGGTTCAAGATCGGATTAAAGAGCATTCGGTTCTGCAAACTCTTGGTTATTCTGGATGGAAGGTTTTTCAATTAGTACTTGCCGAGAGCGTCACCTTGTCCATGATGGGAGGCGCTCTGGGTGTTATCATGGCGATGTTAGTGTTAAAGCTAAGTAGCTTGTCGGTCGGCGCTGAGGCTGTCACTATAGCCTTTACGCCGTCGTTAACTCTAGCTCTAAGTGGTATGGTTGTTGCATTGCTGACTGGTATTTTGGCAGGACTATTCCCTGCAATTCAAGCCGCCCGTGCGGAAATTGTCGTCGGTTTACGTCAGGTTTAGTTCGACGCCGATTAAGGTTAACCTGTTCTAACGAAGCGACGGGATTTAAGTAGAAGCGCTAATGTTTTTTGCTTAATAAGTAGCTTGTGTTTTGGAAAACTTTTTACCTGTTGTTGTTCCTTATCGAAAAATATTGAAATGACTGAATTTTTAGTTCTCTTGGCAGATTCGGGCGTGGACACAACTGGCTCGGATTCTGGTGAAATGAGTCAGTGGGCGTGGCTTTCTCTAGCAGCGTTTCTAGTGATTTTGAACGGCTTTTTCGTTGCTGCCGAATTCGCCTTGGTAAAAGTTCGTTTAAGTCAAATTGACAAGATGGTTGCCGAAAATCTGCCATTTGCAAAATCCGCTCACTGGCTAGCGATTCGAATGGACCATTCCTTGTCCGCGTGTCAGCTTGGTATCACGATGGCATCGTTAGCACTCGGTTATGTTGGGGAACCCGCATTTGCTCAACTACTCGAACCCATTTTTAAAATGTTAGGCATCGAATCAGCCAATTTGTTACACATCTGTAGTTTTGTGGTCTCGTTTTCCGTTATCACTTCCTTGCATCTGGTCATTAGAGAACAGGCTCCGAAGATCTTTGCGATCCGTCGCCCGCAGAGCATGGTGCGTTGGTGTGCACCGTTAATGGTGTTTTTCTTTTATCTTTTGTTTCCATTCATGTATGTGTTGAATTGGGCGACAGAGATCTTCTTAAAAATGGTGGGTTTGACCGGTGGAGGCAGTCATGGCAGTGTCCACACAGAAGATGAAATAAAGGCGGTTCTCCGTGAATCTTATTTTCATCAACAACTGACGGACTCTGAACATTCACTCTTAAACCGCGTCTTTGAGTTTGACGATCTTTTATGTCGAGAAGTAATGCTGCCTCGTGCGGATGTTCAAATTCTAGATGTTAATCTACCCATGAACGACTTGATTGAGGTCGTGCAAAAAACTCGGCACACGCGTTATCCAGTATGCGATGGATCACTTGATTCATTACTGGGCGTACTGCATGTCAAAGATCTGGTCGGAGTGGATGTAGCGCAGCCCGATTTTCGGTTGCAGGCAATTTTACGAGAGGTAAAGAAAGTACCAGACGGGATGCCCATAACGTCCGTATTGAAATTGATTCAGAAATCCCGCCAGTTAATGACTTTTGTTGTCGACGAGCACGGGCTAATCGTCGGTGTATGTACACTCGAAAATATTCTCGAGAAAATTGTGGGGCCGGTTGATGATGAATTTGACTCCGTCCAAGCGCCATTGATTCAAGAGGTCAGGGAACGCGAGTACTTAATTCAGGGCAAGGCACTGATCCGTGACGTTGAAAGAAAGTTAAATATTTCCCTGGATATTGAGGGCTTTGATACCATTGCCGGCGCGGTGATGGATCGCGGAGAAAAAGTCCCGGAGGTGGGTGACAAGGTTAAGTTTGTTAAGGCTGTGGCAGAAGTAATTGCTGTAAATCATGATCATGCAGAACAGATACGTATCATTCTTTTGGATGATTCAGATAGCTAAGAAAAAAATCGCAACCGAGTTCGGCGGGTTTTCCACTGTTGATAAAAGGGAGTCCTAAAAATTCGAATACTTATTGTCACACCTGCAAAAGTCGGATCGCTGTTGGGCAACAGTGTCACTGCGGATAGGTGGCGAAAGTTATTGAAGGATTTAGGGCACGAAGTAACAGTTGCTAATCGATGTTTAAGGGGTTCCTTTGACTTGCTGATAGCGCTGCATGCCCGCAAAAGCCACAGCGCGGTGTTTCAATTTCACAAACAAAATGCGAAAAAGCCCGTCATTGTTGCGATGACGGGCACGGATTTGCATAACGATCTTGGGCGTTCACAGAAAGTATCGAAATCGCTCGAACTCGCAGATCGAATTTTGTTACTTGAACCAAAAGCCGGTTTGAAACTGCCCCTAAGGTTCCAAAGCCAAATACGTGTCATTTATCAATCTGCGGTAGTGATTAAGCCAACGCCGACCCGCCTAAAACGCTGGTTTGAGGTGACAGTGGTCGGGCACTTACGACCGGTTAAAGATCCGTTCCGAACCGCTCAGGCTTCGATGAGATTGCCTGCCGACTCTCGAGTTCGGGTGGTTCAAATTGGCCGGGCACTTGATCCGTCGATGGAGCGTACAGCAAGATCCCTCGCTGAAGAAAACACGCGGTACAAATTTTTGGGTGCGCTATCTCATTTGGAGACTCAGCGGCGGCTCGCAAGGTCGCGAGTTACTGTGCTCAGCTCCAAATCAGAAGGTGGGCCTGCGGTGCTTTCGGAAGCGATTGTAAATTCAATTCCGATCCTCGCCTCACGCATCGATGCGACGGAGGGCATTCTCGGGGAATCTTATCCTGGAATGTTTTGCGTGGGCGATACACAGCGGCTTGCTGAACTTTTATACCGGGTCGAAAAGGACGCGTCGTTTCGGCGAGAATTGGTTGACAGTGCGAAACCAATGAAGCGAAGATTGCAACCGAGTTTCGAACTTAAAGCCTGGAGAGAGCTGTTAAGGGAATTTGGTTTTTAAGCAATCAGCTGTTTAATAACAAAGAGCAGTGGAGCATTAGTCGAAATCGGATTGCTGTTTTTCTTCGTTAAACGGTTCAGAGACTCCTCTGATTGTAGCGAGTGCGTTCGCGGCAGCTCGCTGTTCGGCTTCTTTCTTATTTTTCCCCCAAGCAGGCCCAAAGGCTTTCTTGTCTACTTGCGCCGATACCTGAAACCACTTGTCATGGTCGGGACCTTTGTTTCCAAGGAGTCTGTATTGGGGTGGAAGGCCAAACCGTTTTTGAGAATATTGTTGAAGTTCCGATTTGTAATTGACATCCAGTCCACCCGCAATTGCGGCATTGACTTGTTTTTTAATGAAGGGGGTAAGAAAGGTTTTCACGCTATCAATGCCGGAATCGAGATAGATGGCAGCAACAATGGACTCAAAAGCATTGGCGAGTAGTGATTTAGGAACCTTCCCTTTGACGCCAATGCCCTTCCCTACAACCAAAAATTCTTCGATATTTAAACTCTTACCAATTTCCGCGCACGATTGTCGACTGACAACGTTCGATTTCACTTTGGTCAGGTCACCTTCCAGCCAGTCAGGGAAATTTTTGAACAGATATTCGCAAACGGTGAAACCTAAAATTGAATCGCCGAGGAACTCCAGCCGCTCATAACTGCATAGTCTTGTGTTCGCGACCGAAGCATGGGTGATTGCTTCGAAAAGGTAGCCCTTTTCAGTGAACTCGTAGCCAAGGTTTTGTTCGCAACGTTCGATAGCTGCGAGATCGTCGGGACTTAGCTTAAATTCGCGAGATTCAGTCATCGATTGCGTTAACGGGCGTAGGACGAAAGTTGAAAAGAGCAGTTTCCCTATGGTATGTGATCTAGCTGAAATGTCTCCAAGAAATTCGAGACATCGGTGCATTTAAGTCAAATACGTGCACCAATTGGTTATTTAACGCCGTCCATGATTATTAATTATCCTGTCGTCAAGAGACACTTAGTCTGGAACTTACTCTTGAAGGTGATCCTTGTTCGATTTCATATTATCGGCCACAAGAAAAGCAAGTTCCATGGCCTGGTCATAATTCAATCGCGGATCGACCTGACTTTTGTAGGCCCGTTCGAGATCAGGCTCGGTCAACTTTCCAGAGCCACCAATGCACTCGGTAACATTGTCACCGGTCAGTTCCAGATGTACACCACCAAGAATGGATCCATGTTTTTGATGAATCTGAAATGCGACTTCCAGTTCATTGGCAATTTTCTCGAAGCTTCGAGTTTTGATTCCGGAATTGGTTGAAAATGTGTTGCCGTGCATTGGGTCAGAGCAAAACAGTACTTTTTGGTTCGCAGTTTGTATAGCGTCGATGATTGGTGGCAGGCAGGCGGCTACGTTGTCAGCGCCGAAGCGGTGGATTAGCGTAATTCTGCCAGGTTCATTGTCTGGGTTTAAAACAGCGATTAGTTTTGTCAATTCATCGGGTTCGAATTTTGGACCAACTTTAATCCCAATAGGATTGGAAATCCCTTTCATGTATTCGACGTGAGCGCCATCAATATCGCGTGTGCGGTATCCAATCCATGGAAAGTGAGTGCTCATGTTGTACCAGCCGTCACGACGTGGAACCCGTCGTGTTTGGGCTTGTTCATAGCTCAAATGCAGTGCTTCGTGTGAAGTAAAAAAATCAATGGTCTTGCTTTGTGAAATTGACGTGCCGAGAACGGCTTCCATGAAATTAAGAGAGTTTGTAATGGACTCAATCATCTCATGGTATTTTCTGGCGCGGGGAGAATCTGTGGCAAATTCAAGATCCCAATTTTCGGGGTGGTGCATATCTGCGAATCCGCCCACGCTAAGGCCGCGAATGAAATTTAAAGTTAGGGCTGCCCGTTCGTAGCCGCGTAGAAGAAGTTCCGGGTCAGCGACTCGATCGACCTCTGAAAAGCCAGATCGATTAATAATATCTCCGCGATAAACCGGCAGCGTTACTCCGTCGCGGGTTTCTGTTTCGCTAGAACGCGGCTTAGCGTACTGGCCCGCAATTCTTCCGACTCGAACAACTTTATTCATCGAGCCAAAAATGAGTACGAAGCTCATCTGCATAATGACTTTCAAATTGCGAACAATGGAATCTGTTTCGCAATCATCGAGACTTTCCGAGCAATCTCCACCTTGCAGTAAAAACGCCCGGCCTTCAGCAGCTTCTGCAAGTTGGTGCTTTAGGCTTTCAATTTCCCAACTGGTAACGAGCGGTGGTAATTTTGCGAGTCGGTGCAAGGTGTCATCCAGATGTTGAAGATCCGGGTAGACGGG
>JAPOIJ010000081.1 GCA_029979005.1 Planctomycetota bacterium
CTGCCAACACGACCAGGTCATTACTACGCTGAAGAAATTTCGCATTCCATTCAGTTTTTAACTGATCCGCTTTTTCACCGTATTTGTCTACCAACGAAGCAAGTTGTTGCCGAACTCCAATGTAATCTTCGACTTGAAAACGACGATCAATCATTCCGTTATGACAGCTCATGACGATATTGATCAATGGAACATCAAATCCCGGCACATTGAAACTACTATCCTTTTCATAAAGGTCTTCAAAAATAGACAGTGCGAGTTCGTATTCACCTAAATCAAAATTCTTTTTACCGTCCAGGAAAAGACAATTCATCATCGATGCTACCATCGCGGGATCGTCTTTTCCTCCAAGGTTATAAACACGAAAAAGATTTCGGAATGCTTTTGAATATTCCCCGGTTTCAATCCACTGATTGGCTTCTTCGACAAGAATCTCATTAAATGTCAGGATTCGGGCAATACTCGAATACGGAACCTCGAGTCGCTCATCAACATCTTGGAAATATTCAAAAACTAATTCACCACGTTCGGGCAAGGGGTTGGGAGGCAACTTCCCTTTAATCGGCTTGGTCTTCAGTATGGCGAACTCACCTGCTTCGTTTAGAAATACTAAGTCGAATGGCTCCCCATCGACATAATCCCCCTTAAGATCTTCCTTCTTGATCCACTGGGCGTGCAACGGAATAGCCGAATAGAGCAGCCCAATCAGAACACCCGCAGCAACGCATGCACGCTTCGCTGAAACGCGGCGAACGCAAATGATGGTGAATTGAAAAAGATTAATTGCGTATTTCATTGGTACTACGTGATCGCCTTTGTTTTTGCTCCATCCGCAGACGGAGTAAATCGTTACTTTTTTTCCTTAGAGAACTGAACGCTAATCCAAACCTCCCCAACTATTCACATCAAAACTCTCTACTTCGGCTGATCAATAATGTGAACGGTTCCATCCAACCCCCCGAAGTACATCTTGTTATCTTTGAGAAGTGGTTGGTGATTAATCGGTTGCCCCAAAGAAACCTTGGATACCGGCTTTCCAGTTTTCGGATCTAGCCAAACTATGTTGCCATTCTGATAACAAAGCATCAGCCCTCCTTTAACGCCATCGGTTACCCGAGGAGAGCATGCGAATTTAGCCTCCTCCAATTCAACCGACCATTTCAAAGTCAAGTCTTCTTCGTAACAGTGCAGCATTCCATCGCTCGTTGACACAAGAACTCCAGCTTGGGTCGCCCAAGGACCACTGACAAGATCCGACTTCAACGCCATTTCTTTCGCAATCGCCAATGGCTGCGATGTAAAAGCGGTCAGCTTATCACCGTCCGCAGTACCCAACACTCCATAAAGTTGAGTGCCGGAAAGAACCACATTCGATTTCACAGGAGCCTCGCAAACAAGCTCGTCGGTCTTCTTGATCGCACGGGGATTACTGCCTGAAAGCGAATAAATCACACTTGGTAATTCTTTATCTACCTGCCCCCTGGCGATCACCAGTTGGCTTTCATCCAAACGAACTGGTTCAAACCATATTGGCGTATTCCCATTAGGCTGCAGTGCTGGCTGAAAAGGAGTACCCTGCATCGCCCCGGTGTTGGTGTTGACCCGCGCCACTTGACCGGTCAGCGTTGGAACAATCACGTCATCCCCCATCGCGATGGGTGGGCACGCAATTCGGTCTGCTGGTTTAACCAGTGACAACACCCGCGATTTGTTCTTTACCAAATCAACCAACAACATATCTTTCCGGCCTTCGGCTCCAAAGCAGGCAAATTTATCGTCTGGCAATTCAACCAGTGTTTCGAATTGGAGGTCGGAGCGAATCTTACTCGCTCGCATCGTCGCCGCCGCAACTCCAGAACTGGCAACCGCATCGTCAATCGGAAACGTATCTCCCTGATTGTTCACCGCAATCACGGTATCCTTGTACAAAATTGGCGAGCCTGCCAAGTCGCCACCGATATCCGTTCGCCAAACAGTCTTGAGTTCCATGGCGTCAACAAGTGATGCTGACACCATGCCTGATCGGCTTCGCTTTTTGATATGAAACAAGTAATCATCAAGCTTACTTACCGGTGCCAAAAACGTATCACCGCTGTCAACATTTACAATTCGATCAAACTGGGCGAGGTTTCGGGGAACCCGGTACCGCATGATTCCTTTTCCAGCCACCCAAAGATTGCTTCCCTCGGTAGTTACAAAGACTCGTTCGCTACCTTTGGCATCAAACACGTCCTGAGTCAGAACATTGACTGGATTCTTTTCCTCTTCGGGATACAACTCAAGAATCCTCAACTCTCCGGTATCTGAAGTCAAAAGCATCCATCGACCGAACCGCTTCATTGGAGTAGAGACTGTTCCCGAAACAATCCCGGGGATCATTTGAACTAACTCGAGAGCTGCCCCTTTATCGCGAGGTTTCAAAACATACAGATCAGACTGACCTCCCTGGTTACCGATCAGCAAAATGTGCCCCGTCCATGTTTGCGGAGCAGTCGAGATACTGCCTTCATAATGCCCCAAGCTAAAGACCTCGACACAATCGAGCGTTTGACTCGATATCACATAGAGGTTTTGATAACTACCCACTTGGTAAAGATAGGGATCGCGATCGGCTAACATCGCACTAACGTTTACCGGTTGTGGTAACTGGATCGAGTGCGTCAATTCACCGGTTGACCGATTAAACTGCAACAACTTTCCAGATTCAGTACTAAGAATCACTGCCTGATCGGTTAGCGATGGAGCCAAAAACGGTTCCTGAATTTCGACTCGCCAAATCAACTCTCCCGTTCTTAGATCCAATTGCAGTAAGTCGTTATTTCGCTGATCGGAAACCATTACCTTTTCATCTGTGGTGACTTCGGGCTGATGCGTCGTCTCAAACCCGACAAATCGGCGCCACTTAACTACGCCCTGTCCTGCATCAATCCCGTAAACTGAACCTTCTGCAAGAAACGCAACAACCTCGTCCTTTAGCGCAGGAACCGGCTTACCCGAGGTAACAGAAAGTACAACCGTTTGTTCAACCGCTTCGTCTCGTGAAACTTTGGTAGCTTTTACATCGGGCAATTCGATTTGCTTGACCAATGCCCGTTCAGTTTGGCTGATCTTGAGCATTAAATCACGAATGGCTTTGCGACTTGCTAAATCACCGTAATTACGGGTTAGTTTCCGATAGACCGCAAATGCCTCATCGGTTTTTTTGTCTTCATTCAATCTCTCAATCCGGACGAGATCCAATTCGTACTGCTCTTCTTTTTCAATTTGCCCTTCAATTGTGGCAATGTTATTCGCAATCTTCAAATAGTTATCGTTAACCGACGGCGCCTTCCGAAGACTGCTCGGAATGTATACCGGATCCTCTACGAGAGTATTGAAATCCTTAATCTTGACCAACTCTTCTTTCATCTTATCAAGATCAGTGACTTTGATTGCCTTCTTGGAAATAGCCGCCAAAGATGTCGGCAGCATAACCGCGAGATCGTCCCGCAGTTCCTCCATCTGACTATTCGCATCTTCCTGCTCCCTTAATTCAGGCAGCAGCGTTTGAGCCTGTTTAATTACCTCCGTGTAATTCCTTAACCCATAGGTTCCACGGATAATTGAGTGAATTCTTTTAACTTCCGCCTTCGGCGCGTCTTTATGTGATTCATACTGATCAAGATAGTTCTCAAACTTCTTTTGAGCGTCGCCATAACTCTGTTTGTTAAAACTGCTCATTGCAGCTTCAAACATATCCTCCGGTTTTTGACCGATGTTGACGAACCATAAAACCGCAACACCAATCAACAAAACCCCCAAAATTCCGAAACCAATGTACAACCACTTGGTCGCCCACTGATCGCTCCGATCTTTCTTCCCTTTAAATGAGGCCAACGTTTGCTGAGGACCACTCTGAGTTTGATAGCCACCCGACGCATAACCGTCATCCGCCAACGCATCGAATGCCGGTTCGTCGGGATACCCAACCTCAGTTGGCACAACCGCCCCGACCTCAATTGGATCGACGGTTGGCACGGCAAACTCATCGGCCATGTCACCTGCATCAACGAGCGTCATAGTGGCATCATAATCGACCGCCACGTTGACCTCAGGAACACTCACTGCCCCTTCATCATCAGCATCTTCTTTCGCAATCCCGGTTAGGTCGCCCGTATCAAAATCCTTATCGACCGCAGGCGCAGGTTCAACAAATTCAAAATCATCTTCTTTCTTGGGTGATGCCTTAGTCGATGCCAACAGGATTTTTGCCTGCTGCTCTGTGATATGTTTTTTCTTTACCAAAAAGGCCAACACGGACTTGGGTTTGACTTCTTTATCGGACTTCTCGATCTCCGCACGAATCTTACCAAGCACCTTCGGATCGATAATTCCAAGGTTTTCAAGTTTCTCTAATAGCTGACGCGGTGTCATGCGACTTCCCTTCGTTTCCTCGCAATGGTATCGGTCGAGGTACCGAATCTAAATTATTTCTTACGCCACAAATTTACGCGGCAACAACTCAAAATTCTTCGTCTGTTGTTTGAATTTCAATCTTCTCAATATTGTTGATTACCCCGGTATCCCAAGCGGTAACCAGTTTCGCGTGTGTGGAGTCAACGTGAGCCAAAATAATCATCCGAGTTGCACTGGTTGTTTCTTTGGCATCCTTAACCCTTGATCGCATCTCACTGTCACTTGGACATTCAATTTCTTCATCATCCCTTGTCGTCACGTAATAGGTATTTGTCTGATCAATGGTGACCTGCACGTAATCGTCCAATATCTCTTCTTCTTCCTGAACTTCCGTACTTGGTTGATCCGACTTCGCCGGGGGTTGCTCCAATGACTTCTGCAAAGTGAATGAAGCCGTGACCATGAAAAAAATCAGAAGCAAAAACGTCACATCGACCATTGGTGTCATGTCCAGTTCATCTTCGGGGATGTCTTTTTTCTCAAAAGCGACATCCGGCTCGGCGACGTCATCCTCAACGTCCTCCATCCCCCGCCACCCCATATTCTTGTAAGTGACGTCGTCCGGGCCGTCCTCTGGAGTCGGACGATAGATTTGAGACGCCAATTCTTCGCGTTCTACCGCCAACTTTTTCTTCATCTCGATATCGAGATCAGAAAACTGTCCCGTTGGCTTGTTCAATCCAAAACCTTCACCGTCTGCATTCGGGATTGGCTTGGATGATTTTTTTTTCTTCTTACTCATGGCTATACTTTTTTACAAACCCACTCGCCAATTAGTTCAACACTCTTAACTTATTGCTCTGCCTCAATCCCGACATAGATCTTGCGCGTTTTCGCAAGTTCAGAAAGCCCAACCCCGCGTTTCACCATTTCCACCATCCCGGTTTTCACATCGCCTTCAGCCTTGATCAAAATGGCGTTTTTGGTCGGATAGCTCGAAAGCTCATTTTCCACATATTCACCAATATTGGCTTCCTGTGATTCCTCATCTCCTGGAGGCACCTTTGTGTCCTCCGCCATCGACCGCCCCTTGTAGATTTCAGCCTTTTCGCGGGTCGCCTCATCAAGAACCACAATCAGCGTGACCGCCTCTTTATCCTGAATGGAGTCGCCGTAACTTGCCATCGGAAGTGCAACCGCGGCTTGCGGGTCCATCCGGGAAACAACCACGAAAAAAGCCAACAACAAAAACGTAACATCGATCATCGGTGTGATGTCGAGCTCGCCATCATCCGGATTCCGCTTGCGTTTAGGCAACTCAATATTTGCTTCTTCACTCATCCACAGTTCCGCAGGTTATATTTCTCAAACACAGGCGTGCCTTGCCCAGCACAACCAATAACAGAATTACTTATTCGGAAAACGAATATTACATTCCTTGAACACTTCGAGAAACTGATTGAGACCGTAAGAAACCAGGTCTTCCATTTTTCGAATGACGACGTTGATATAGGCAGTACACAGCACCAAAGGAATTGCAATCGCCAGACCCAACGCGGTTGTAATCAGAGCAAACTGAATATCCATCGCCAACTTACTTACTTCCACCGTCGCATTGGGATCGGCAAGCTTTGAAAACGCCGCCATCATTCCGAGAACCGTTCCCAACAGCCCGATCATCGGCGCCGTCTTAATCACGGTATAAACCCAACTCAAACGGTACTCAAGATCCTGGAGAACATCTCGCTGAAAACGATCCGCTACCAACTGCTTGACTTTACCAAATCCGATCTTCCTATTTTCAATGGCTAATTGAGCCAGTTGACAGGTCGCACGTCGGTCACCGTCACAAACCTCAACGGCTGCATCGTAATCACCCTTCGAAAGCGGCTCTTCGACCGCTTCAAGAAACAGTGTCTGCATCGCTTCACTTTTAAACTGCTTTTGACGCACTCGCGACCAAACCATGACGACGCAGAACGCCCCCCAGAGAGCAATAAGAAACATCACTAGATAAATAACGTTTCCTAAAATTGTAAAAACTTGATCCATAATCCCTTAATCTCAGTTGAGTTGTGTTTCTAACAGTTGATTTTTCATTTTAAACGCGTTTCACGGGACGATTAAGTTTCGCATCCCAAGTCAAACGGAGCCAACCCCACCAGCTAATCGCTTCGGTACACGGCAGTCAGTGGGCTGATTGTACAGTTTTTAGTCCGAGCCTGTGGCAACAAGGACTAACGATAAGTGATATCCTCCACAATAAACTCGTAACCACTTCCACCTGGCACCACTTTCAGTTCCGTTCTTTTAATGTCTGCAACATTTTTCCCAGTTCCCTCCAAGGCGGCACTTTCAACGACACGAATTTGAGCCCGTGTCGCTTCCGGATAAAACTGAGCCTGCACGGTGGACCCCAACTGGACTCCAGCGCGCTTGCAAAGCTCTTGATCCCAACGCCTCAAACGAATTTTCTCCGGCGTAAAACGCAAAGTCCCGTTCTCTGCTTCACGATTGGACTTGGTAACCCGGATCGGTCCCGAAAGATTTTGCACCCGCCAGATGTCGTTTTTTGTTTGATGAATGACACCAATATCAATAGCAAAAAAAGTCAACTGTTTTGCATAGACACCTATGTCTTCAGCCTCATAATTAATAACCCATCGCTTCCATTCTGGCACACCATTTCCGCCAGTACCCGGGCCACCTTCGCGTGAACCGTAACCGTTCCCCGCACCCATCACCGCGGCATCACCGCTCCTCTTTTCTAGATTAGCTCTTACCGAGGAAACCGAATCGGTAACCGCCTCAAGGGCATTAGCTAATTGGGGAACTTCAATTTCCGGGAACTCTTCTACCCCCGGTTCCAAAACATCATCGGCAACCCCCTTGGGCTTCTCATTCCCCGCTTCATTCACAATTGGAATTGGCCCAGCCATTCGTTGTGAGAAATCAAAGACAGAAGTAATCCAAATCAGGAACAGCACAGCAAACAAAAAGCCGAACAGGATTATGAATGCTAACAACGCAGCACTCAGACGATCATACCGAGACGATTTCGTTTCGACATTTAATCTAATCTTTGGTGCTGGAACATAACCTTCACTCATCGCCGCTCCCTCGTCTACAAAAGTGCCCCTTTTGCAGTTCTATTGAAAAACTCTCTTGCCGTTTTAAATAAACCAATCGCAACCCACCTAGCCCGACACACAAAATCAGTCGAGCAATTCTGCACTCGGACGGATCTTCAAAAACCACTCCGTCCACTCACGTTTCATCTCGTTAAATTCAAGGCGGCACGAGTCATTTTCTTCAGCAGTCAACGCATCAGGATCTCGCAACGCATTTTTCCGTGTCAACTCGCTCAACTTCATCGAATCAATTTTTCGACTAACCAACCTCAATCCATCATGCGCCTCAATACAGATCCTTAAATCCGGATCTCCAAGGGCGTACAACAATGCTGGAACATTATCCATCGCCTGCTCTCCCGCGAGAAACCTCACCGCAATTAATCGCCGAAAGTAGTTCCTGGCGGCAATCATACTCTGCAAGAACGCCTTAATTTCTCCCCGAGACTTATCATCTTTGGCCCGAAATTCCGAAATCTGTTTCTTTAACGCTTCTGCCAATTCACGCAATTGTTCGTTGTCAGCCTCCCCCTCTTTCATCATCGATATCAAATCGCTGAGGTTCTTCTCCGTCTCCACCTGGCGAATCAATCCGTTCGCCCCGGTTCTCAGGACGGAATCCTTTTTGAAACCCTGCCCACCAAGAGCACGACTTGCTGCTGGCTCAACATTCAAGACTTCACTACTACGAACCAAAAACAGAATCGCCAAAGCGGGTGACCAAATATTATTTTCCTTACTCTGAGGCTTAATGACAGAGTTCCCCCCTCTTTGCTCCTGCAAGTACTTAAACCCCTCGTCGTACCAATTTACAAGATTCCCATTACCGACATTACCTTCGGCCTGCTCCCTGAAATAGGCATATCGCTCCATCGTAAACAGGTAATAACAAGTAAACGGAACGTTTCGATCAACTTTGAACCCACGTTCCAGCCAGGCGTTGCCTGCACGCACTTTGTTCGAAAATTTCCCACGATCAAATTGGACGAGCGGGCCAGTCTTGTTGAGAAGAGAACTCTTGCCGTCAACCGGCTCTACATAAAACGTCACTGTCTTTGGAAGCCCGATCGTTTTTTTGGACAACGACTTGCTCATCGATTTAGCTCGTTTATTGAGCTGAAGAAAATCGGAAAGCAAATACGCAGTTCCACCGCCAGCAAATGACATTGAAATACTCGGAGTCGCCTCATAAACTTCCGCTCCGCTTCCACTCCTCGGTTTAAACCCCGGGTCATTTGCCGTCCCCGAGGCTTTTAACTTATAGGCCCACCCACCGTCAGGCGCCTGGGAATTCAACGTCCAGTCCAGGGTTCGCTTTGCCATTTGCACATCCATGTCGAACCCGTGCAACTTGGCGACAAACATTGCAAGCGCGGCAAACTGCGTCTGCGACATATCACAACTTTTGTAACCCTCGTTTTTGTAAGTGTAGGAGCCATTTGGATTTTGGCGATTCTCTAGAAAACGGAGCAACTTCTTGATTGGCTCTCGGTACGCCCGCGCATTCGTTTCGGCCAACAAGATAATTGTAATACACGGCATATACATCTCGCGCTCGTTTTCAATTATCTCGTCAACTTGCGCAGCAACATCATCACAAGCTTGCTTCACCAGTGGATCACTTACAGGCACGCTACCGTTGTAACGTTTACTGTGCTGAACGACCGCTAGCGCGGCGAGCACGCGAGAATTCATCTGCGAATTTGGCTTAACTGCACCCTTGAGGTAATTAACCAAATCATCCGCGAGAGCCCGCACCTCCGGGTGATCCGGACTGTAAACCGCCTGAGCGGAAACGTCCGGTGTTACGAGAAAGAAATTCGCAAAACACATGGCGATAAAAGCACACGAAGTAATGCCGCGCACCGGCCGACGGTTGCGAACAAGTGATGCTGTCGCACCAAACCGCAACCCGCAACTTCGACAATCAATGTTCTCTTCAATCATTTCGATTGAATCCATTCGCTATACTCCGTAAATTCCTGCTTCTTGCACTGCAACTCGACGCATTTAAATCATCGATCGACCTGCAGATGTGGACCTAGAAAAATCAATCCAACCATCCGTCCGCGCCACATGCCGTCTCCATCCGTTTGACCTAACCAACGGCGATCATCAAAACACAATAAGAGCGGTGGTGGCACCTCGGAACCGATCAGAAATTTCTAAATTTCCATAGAAACAACGCCTATCTTTTCCGAAAGTTGCGCGCCTCAATGGTAATTTTTGTGCCCCAGCATGTCAACCAAATGGAGGTAGTTTGATTATGTTAAAGCTCGTGCGAAATAGTTTATTTCGCAACATCGAAATATTCAGCCACTCCCCCAAAACACGAACAATAGGACCTGAAAGTCCCCACCTAAATATTAACGTTAGACACCGAACCAATCTCATCTCACCCGAAACCGCTGACCTAAGAATCTACAAAAGCAAACTTAAACATGTACCTAATCGCAACTGACTTGATCGTGAGCTTAATGTCAGAGGATCCGCAGCACTGGCGAGTTAGCCTCTTAACGCTCGAATACCGTCACCACTTTCTACGAAAACGATGAAAAGTATCGTTAAAACGACGATTGACAATTCCAGCCTCAATCAAGTACATTCTCTCCCTTAAAGTCATTTGGTAACGAGAGACGCGGCGGAAACGAGGCGTTACGTTACTGAATGGGATGGTCGGGTAGCTCAGTTGGTAGAGCAATGGATTGAAAATCCATGTGTCGGCGGTTCGAGCCCGCCCCTGACCACTATCTCAGAAAAAGCCCGCTTATACATAAGCGGGCTTTTTTTGTAGCCAATCACAATTTCGCAATGAACACGGGGAAAATAGTTGCCCAAGCTTGCCGAAACTCGTTAAACTGTCCTCCTCAGAGGGCCAACATTGAATCCAACCCATTTATTTTAACATTCAAGGTTGTGTTTTTTTTAGTGGCCACAAGACACTTTCGCTTTTTAACCATCGCTTTGGTTACATTAGAGGCGTGACTTTTAGACATCCAACACCTAGGCAGGTCGACCACACCCATGAGAAAATCACGATTCGTTTTAACCGTAACTCCAATTTGCGTCCTCACCCTACTTGCCCTGGGCGTAACACTTGCAAGCGATCCACCGACTCAAGACAAGCCGACCATTGCCTTCGTCACAAATCAAATCGCCAGCTTCTGGAATATTGCCGAAGTCGGTGCCAATGACGCCGGCGAAGATTTTGACGTCGAGGTCGACGTTCGATTTCCCAACGAAGCAACCGCAACCAAACAGAAACAAATCGTGGAAGATTTGCTTTCAAGCGGAATTGATGCCCTAGCGATCAGCCCAATTGACGCCGTCAACCAACAAAACATGCTCAATGGCTGGGCTGGAAAAATCCCGCTCATCACCCACGACTCTGACGCTCCCGAGACCGACAGAATCCTCTACATTGGCGTCGACAATTATGCTGCCGGCAGAACCGTTGGCAAACTTATTAAAGATGCCTACCCCAATGGTGCGCGCGTCATCCTCGCCATCGGTCGACTCGAACAGGATAACGCTCAAAAACGCCAACAAGGAGTAATCGACGAACTGCTCGATCGTGAAGTGAGCTTTGAGTGGCGCGACGAAGTTGAAGAAGTTAAGGGAGACAAGTTTACGATCCTAACGACGCTGGTGGATCAGGGAGCAACTCAGGTTGCAAAACAAAAAGCGGAAGATGCATTAAACACATATCCCAACGTCGACGTGATGGTCGGACTGTTCGCCTACAATCCACCGGCGATGCTTCAAGCAATCAAGCAAGCCAATAAATCAGACAAGGTAAAAGTCGCCGGTTTTGACGAAGACGACGCGACGCTTCAGGGCATCAAAGACGGCACCGTCATTGGCACCGTCGTCCAAAACCCCTATGAATACGGATACCAGTCAGTACGTGTTCTCTCCGAGTTATTAAAAGGAAATAAAAAAGTAATTCCAGACAGTAAATACATCGACGTCCCCGCCCGAGCCGTTACGAAAGATGGTCGGAAAATTGGTGGAAAGCAAACGGAAAATGTCGATGAATTCTGGGCTGACCTGAAAGAAAAAGTCGGCAACTGACTCCTTACGGGAGCAGGAATTCGAAAATCATTATTCTCGCCAACTCGCTTAAAACGGACATTGCCAGTGATCGCGGAACAAAACTGCCATCCCTCTCAATGTTAATAAAAGTAATTCGTTGTCTGAAAACCTGCTAGAAGTACATCGCCTTTCGAAAAGCTTTCCCGGCGTGCGTGCGCTGCATCAAGTCAGCCTCACACTTAAACCGGGGGAAGTGCTGTCTGTTATTGGAGAGAACGGTGCAGGCAAAAGCACCTTGATGAAGATTCTCGCCGGTGTTCAGCCAGCAGATTCAGGTGAGATTTTTGTTGACGGTAAAAAAACAGCGTTCGAATCCACACGGGCGGCGATGGACCATGGCATCGTCCTAATCCATCAGGAATTAAACCTCTGTGACAATTTAAACGTCGGTCAGAATATATTTCTTGGACGAGAACCAAGAAAGTTTGGCATCGTTAACTCGCGAGAAATCAGCCAGAAATCTGAAGAATTTCTGAGGCGAGTCGGCCTTTCGGTCTCCCCCAAAACCATCGTAGGCCGCCTTACGATTGGCAAACAGCAGATGGTGGAAATTGCCAAAGCACTCTCGGTGGACGCAAGAGTGTTGATCATGGATGAACCAACATCAAGCCTTTCCTCGAAAGAATCCGCTTCTCTCTTCGAACTTATCGAATCACTGCGAGATCAGGGCGTCAGTATCATTTACATCTCGCATCGACTTGCAGAAGTAAAACGACTATCAGACCGCGTAATCGTCCTAAGAGATGGAGAATACTGCAACGAATTAATTGGGGATGAAATTACTCACGCGAATATGGTTTCAAACATGGTCGGCCGTGACATTTCCCAATTCTACAATCGAACGCCCCACAAGATTGGTGAAACGGTTCTCAAAGTCAACAATCTCAGAACCCCTCACTGGCCACAGCATCCCGTCTCCCTCGAAGTCAAAGCGGGAGAAATCGTTGGGCTGGCCGGACTCGTTGGCAGTGGCCGGACCGAACTCTTACGCAGCATTTTTGGAATTGACCGGCCTCTCTCAGGAAGCGTGGAAATAGGCAAACAAACTGTCAAAATCCGGAACCCCAAAGAAGCAGTCAATCATGGAATCGCGCTTGTCCCGGAAGACCGCAAACAACACGGGCTGATAATTGACCTAAGCGTCCAGGACAACATTGGAATTGCGGGCTTGCAGAAACACGCCAACCGCTTCGGATTTGCAAATTTTCAGAAGCAAAAATCTGACACAGAAATCATGATCGATCGACTTGGAATTAAAACACCCTCCGATCGCCAAATTTCAAAATTCCTGTCAGGCGGCAATCAACAAAAAGTCGTCCTTGGAAAATGGCTCTCGATGGCCCCCAAACTCTTGCTCTTGGACGAACCAACACGTGGAGTTGACATTGGCGCAAAACAGGAAATCTATCAACTAATTGAGAAACTTGCTTCCGAATCCATGGCAATCCTTTTTGTTTCTAGCGAACTGGAAGAAGTCATTGGAATCTCTGATCGAGCTTACGTGATGCACGAGGGGCAATTGACCGGTGAACTCGACCGAAGCGAACTAAACGAAGAGTCAATCATGCGGCTCGCCACAAATACCGCCGAGCTTAAAGAGGCAAAAACATAATGGGTGATCGTGGAACCGGCCTGTTGAAAATTGCAGGCATCACAACTTTACTACTGCTACTTTGGTGCATCCTGATTTGGGACTCGCCCCTGTCATTTTTGACCACCAATAATCTTGAAAACCTCCTCCGGCGAACCGCGCTTTACGGCGTACTCGGCATCGGCGTAGCCTTTGTGATCATTTCCAGCGGCATTGACCTCTCTATTGGTTCGCTGGTTTGCCTTGCAGCCTGCCTACTCGCCCTCTTTCTTCACGTCGACTATGTCCCGGTTGGACAGGTCGATGTCTGGCAGGTCAGAGCGGATGCCTCGACTATTTCGGTCGCGGCGAATCATGGATTCAACGAGGGTGATGAATTATGGTACTACAAAGACCGACGCAATAAAGGTCTCGTCAAGGTTGCCGGGATTGGCGGAACTGAAATACTCGATGGAACGTCGGTAACTGTACTGACGGTTGACCCAGCGCCAAAACGTGATCAGGACTCCGAAGAAGGAAAACCTGTCGGCAAAATCTCATCCACTTTTGACGTTATCAATTACGGGGGAAACGCGGCAGAACTCGATTCCAACGCCCCGAAACTCAAGCATAACGACAAAGTCCTGTTCGTTCATAACAGCGAAACATCTCGCGAAAAAACCGTTGACCAAGCAGGTGAAAACAACCAATTAATTCTCACAGATGAGGACTCTGGCCTGAATGCTGAGTTTCGCGCCGTCCCCATCCGGAAAACGCCCTACATGTCAATTCCACTGGCGTTGCTTTCCGTTTTTGGAATTGTCCTTTGCCTGGGAGTCATTCACGGCTTACTGATCACTCGACTAAAGATGCAGCCATTTGTCGTCACCCTTTGTGGCCTCCTTATCTACCGCGGACTCTCTCGCTGGCTCACCAATGACCAGACCGTCGGGTTTATTGAATATCAAGAAACACTGGGTAAAGTTGCCACGGGACGATGGGAAACGGGCATTCAGTTTATGCCGGTCAAAGTCGACCCCGCAGGCGATGCGAGTTCGTGGAAACTAGTCTGGGATTCAGCCGAAGGGGCTCAGATGTTTGGTATCCCATATTCGTTTTTCATTTTTCTGGGGGTCATCTTTACTGCAATCATATTCTTGAATCTGACCGTTTGGGGACGACATCTCCAAGCCGTTGGACGCAACGAAGAGGCCGCACGATACTCGGGAATCAGCACCCACCGAATCACAACTCTTGCGTACGTGTTGTGCGCTGTCCTGACTGGACTCGGTGGTGTGATGTTTGCAATAGACTCAAACTCGATTGCCCCCTCTAGCTTTGGTAACTTTTTTGAACTTTACGCCATCGCGGCGGCAGTTCTGGGAGGGTGCAGCCTGCGCGGCGGGGAGGGGAGTATTCTTGGTGTAGTCGTTGGAACGGCACTGATGCAAACGCTCTACAACTCGATTGTGTTATTGAAAATCCCAGATGAACTGGAATTTACGATTATCGGAGCAGTAATCCTGTTCGGCGTCGCGGGTGATGAACTGACGAGGATGTTGGCCGCGAAATTCCGCTCCAAAGAAGCCTAGCCCGCAAAAGTAGTTCGACCTGAATATTGAGTACGATAACACGCTTGATACGAATTCTCTGCCAATTCGCTTAAACCTGTTTTCAGTCGCACTTGCGTAACCGTTGATCTTCGGCCACATCCCAAAAGCCAATCCAACCGCCACGCCCCGACCGGCAAGCCTTTAGCCATTTTTTTTGAATGCCGCATAAAACGTTGATGCGGCGGTACAGCCGTTGCGGCTGCGCTTCGTCGTTGCGACCTGAAATTTTTTTCAATCTCTCGCTTCTACTGTGGCTTAATTCCGATCTGTTTCCAAATAGAAATAACAGTATGCCCTGAGCAGGGCTTCCTCTGGCAAGTTGGTTTCGAAGGATTGGGAACAGCCAACAGAACAACACGATCGAACTATGTCGCTTCCAACGCAACTCAAACAACTGAACCAATCCGACAACAGCAATGTCATTTCCTGCTGGAGACTTGGCACCCAGGTCTCGGGTAGCCGATGGTACAGCATTTTCCGAGCTGCCCCCAAAACCTACTCACAGGATTCACAGCACGATTTCGTTTTGAAAATCATCAACCCTGAACTTTCGAATGAATTAGTGCCACATGCGATCGATCGACTTGGTCGAGAAGCACACGCAACGGAACAGATACTCCAGCCGAATGTCATCCGTCTTCTCGACGCGGAACTGGATCAAGCGCCGTTTTTCCTCGTGCAACCTTGGATTGCAGGACGTTCTCTGGACAGCCTTCTCTCGCGAGCTCCGCACCTTTCGCTTTCTCGCATGCTCTGGGTGCTGCGACAAACGGCGGAAGGAGTCCGTGCGGGCCACGAGAAAGGCCGTGTCCATTTGGGAATCGACCCCGCGCACATTATCATCAACAAAACCGGACGAGTCTCATTGTTGGGATGGTCGAATTCTCATTTAGAGGGGGAATCGACCTGGCTACCACACGATCAATTGCAACTGGCTAGATACACCGCTCCGGAGTGTTTCGAAGACAATTACACCGCATGTACCTCGAGCGATGTTTATGCACTAGGTTCACTCATCTATCACTCCATCGCCCTACGACCTCCGTTTGAAGGACAGACCATTGAATCGGTGAGAAATCATCACCGGGAATCTATCGCAGAGGATTTAGTTTTCCTTCAACCCGAATGCCCTAAAAGACTCAGCAGCCTCGTCAAAAAGATGCTTATCAAAAAACCATCCGACAGGCCGTCATTTCGAGAGGTTCTAAACGAACTCATCTCAATTGAAATTGAATACCTTAGCGACTCGACGCTGCTACAGCTTTAATTCGGACACACTCGGCATTTTACAGCCACGGATATCGGTCTACCCGATCGGTTTCGCAGTAAAATCCAGCCGCAAAAGGCATGCACTCAGCAAGAGGTTTCTCACTCGCTTGCGATCTTCGACATCTGCCAAAGCAATGAGGAAACGCCAGGGCGCAAAAGTAAACCCGAATCTACTCCAGCTCTCGGGACAACTCGCCTGCTGCCTTCTGTTTCCCCACACCCCAACCCTGACCCGTCTGGTTCGCACGCAAAAAACCCAGCCAAACAGCTACCGTCGGCCGAGCACTTGACAAAATTCGCGGTAGGATCGAAAATCAAGAACCAAAGTGTAGCCAATGCTACATTTCATGCAGGCCCGAAATTGAGCAACGAGTTTGAATTAGATGAAACGAATACCCGCGAACTTTATTCAGTGCTTCGGGATGACGCTTTTGTTGTTGGTCGTTTCGTTTCCAGGGTCCGATTCGAAAGTTCTGAGCCAAGACAGCGACTCGTCGAAAAAACTGACGCTCGTTTGCTCGACAACTCAAATTGCAGATTTCGCAAGGAACATCGTTGGTGACCGCTGGGAGGTGATTTGCGTTCTAGCGCCCGGCGAGGATCCTCACACCTACGAGGTTGGAAACGATGATGCGCTATCAGTCGCACGTGCTGATTTATGCATAGAGAACGGGTGGAGTCTTGAAGGCCATTCATGGATGAAGCGCCTCGCGGCAAATGCAAACAAACCACTGGTAACGTGTGTCGACGGCGTAAAACCGCTAAAGCTTGATGCAGACGGTGAAACAGTGAACGACCCTCATGCGTGGTTCGACACCAGTAATGCAGCGATTTATGTGCTCAACATCAGAAATGCAGTCAGCAAGCTTGACCCATCCCACGCTGCTGAATACGACGCGCGATCTAAACTGTACCTCATTCAGATTAGAGCACTCAACCAGTGGATTGCCCGCCAGGTCAATGCTATTCCAAAAGCGCGACGAATCCTCGTAACTCACCACGACGCCTTTGGATACTTCAGCAAAGCGTATGGGTTCCAGGCTATTAGCCCGGTTGGTTGGACCACAGGCGAATTGAGCGGTGTAGCAATTGATCAGAAACAGAAAATTGTTGAACAAATCCGTGACCTGGGAGTCAAAAGCATATTCGTTGAAACCACAATTAATCGGGAGTTGCTCGATGACATTGCACGTGAAACAGGAATTACCGTTGGCGGTGAACTTTACTCGGATGCAATGGGAGGGCAGGGGACTGCCGGCGAGACCTATATCGGGATGATGCGGGAAAATGTCCTGACAATCGTGGAACATCTCAAGTAAGCAGGAAGGTATCATGCGCCCTATTCTCGCCATCCTGCTTTCGAGCTTCTTAATTGGAGGCGTTTACAGCTACCTTTCATTTTCCAACAGCGTCCGTCGTCCGCCTCTCACTATTGAGGTAATCGCTGCCGAAGGCAACTACACGCTCGAAATTGAGCGAACGTTTCGCTGCTTCCCCGATCCGATCCTAGAGGAACCCTCCCTCACCGTCCTATTTGGATCAAATGAAATATATAAACGCGAGGATGAGGTTCCTATTGAAGAGCGGATTACGATCGGGCCAATCGAAGGAATTGAAGCAGGTGAAAATGAATTTCTCATTTCCGCTACGATGGACACGCTTTCGAATGACAGTTCGTTCGGTGTTTTGAAGGTTACGGTATTCCGTGACGAAACCCCACTGGTGTCTAAAATGTTCTCAAGCGAATCTGGTTTGACATCGATTTCCGGCCCCATCGTTTTTGACACCGAACAGACTGAATCAACTTCTCACCAACATTGACCTATCGCGGATTAAAATTCACTCAAACACAGGTTACGCTGAGTTGACTAAGATACCGACAAATCAAAACCTCGAATCCTCAAGTCCGGCAATTGAAGTCAGTCAATTGACCGTGAGCTACGGCCCGGTTCCAGCACTTCTGGACATCTCCGTCACCATCGAACCGGGAAAACTAGTGGGAGTCATTGGTCCCAATGGTTCGGGAAAATCGACATTGATCAAGTCGATACTTGGCTTTGTAAAACCAGACGTCGGTGGAGTTAAAATTTTCGGCGATAACGTGGCAAGCGTTAAAGGAAAAATCGCCTATGTTCCTCAGCGTGGTTCGGTCGACTGGGACTTCCCGATTACAGTACGCGAGGTAGCGGTGATGGGGCGATACGGCAAACGTCGCTGGTGGAAAGATCTAAAGAAAGAAGACTACCGATTGGCCGATGCTGCGCTGGAAAAAGTCCGCATGAGTGAATTTTCTCGTCGGCAAATTGGCCAACTTTCGGGAGGTCAACAACAGCGTGTTTTTATGGCGCGTGCTTTAACTCAAAACGCGGACATCCTGTTATTAGACGAGCCCTTTGCAGGAGTCGATGCGGCAACCGAACGGGCCATTCTGGATGTCTTACAAGCTACCAAAGAACAGGGGAAAACTGTCATCGTCGTTCATCACGACCTCTCCACAGCAGCTGAGTATTTCGATCAAATCATCCTATTAAAACAACGACTTTTTGGGTTTGGTAGTCCTCAGCAAGTGCTCAATCCCAAATTATTGGCGGATGTTTACGAGGGCAATATGAAGATTTTTGCAGAGCTTTCGACAGCGGATTAATTCAAAACAGTCTTTCTATCTCAGTGCGGTTTCAGCGGGCTGGCCCAAATTTTCCAACTATAAATTTTTATCATCAAAACTTAAGCGGACGAACACTTGAACTGGCTCGAAGAATTACAACTCAACTATGGCCACATGATTCGCCCGCTAATCGTTGGTACGCTTGTCGCTGTTGTATGTAGTGTGATCGGCTGTTTTATTATCTTAAGAAAGATGTCATTTCTTGCCGATGCAATCGCTCACTCGATGCTGGCTGGCGTGATCGCCGGCTACTTAATAATCAAAATTCTATTTGGCCAACAGGATCCACACTTAGGCGCTATGCTAGTGGGAGCCATCCTTGCCGGCGTCGCCACCGTGGCCATGGTGGGCCTGGTTACTCGATTCTCGCGTGTTAAACAAGACACCGCGATTGGGATCATGTACACAGGAATTTTCGCTATCGGCGCATTTGCGATTTCAATCCGCTCCATTGGCCAACATATCAAAATCGACATCTACCATTATATTGTGGGAAGCGTGCTTTCCGTCCCTGATGAAGAGTTTTGGTTGCTTGCAATTGTCGCCTCCATTGTGCTCAGCGTCGTCATTCTGTTTTACCGACCACTTCAATTAACCAGCTTTGATCCGATCATGGCTGCTTCGATCGGCATCCCCGTGCTTGCCGTCGAGTACCTGCTAACCGCCTGCACCTCTCTGGTGGTCGTCAGCGGAGTCCAAATAGCCGGTGTCATTCTGGTCGTCGCTCTAATAATCACACCAGCCGCGACAGCTTACCTCCTCTCTGATCGTCTAGATCGAATGATCCTCTATTCTGCGATTTTGGGAGTCCTTGGCTTTTGGACCGGATTCGCATTGGCCACCATTGTCGGAGCTTCTCCAGGGGCTTCTGTTGTTGTCATGATGACCCTTATCTTTCTAATTACACTGACTTTGTCTCCCCGGTATGGCTTGCTCGCTGACTGGATTAGAAAATCCAGCGCCATCCCACAAGAAGTCATGGAGGATATCCTCGGGGTAATTTTAAGGTTCCCACATAACACAGTCTCCATTGAAGATATTGAAAAATCAGTCACCACTAGAAATCTAAAAATCAGACGAGCAATTTCACTTCTCGGCCGGCAGCGACTAATTGAAATTTCCAACAATCAGGTTCAACTCACTGCCGATGGCCGCATTGAGGCCAATCGCTTGGTACGGGCACACCGACTGTGGGAAACTTATCTGGAAAAAACTGGAACGCCAGAAACCGAGCTCCACGAGATCGCTCACAAACTAGAACACATTAGCGATCAAGCGACCGTTGCCTATCTTGACGATAAACTCGGACACCCAGTTTCTGATCCACACGGTTCCGTCATTCCAACTGATCAATCGCAGGTTGGAATTAACCGTTCTTTTATTTCGAGTTTAATGCGAGATGGCAACCGGGCGGTCGTCGAACACGTTGGAGAAGCTGCTCAGTCAAGCGGGCTCCAATCGGGAGATTTGGTCACGATGAATCGGCGCTCGGCAGATGGAAACACCTGGGTCCTACTTACCGTCAATGGCGATTCAATTGAGCTGAATCACGACCAAGCAGATGCGATAACCGTTCGTCTCACGGAACAAGCCACAGACTTGCCCCCATCGATCTAAACTTGCGTTTCGAATCAAATGTAGCTAACGCTTAATTGCACGAGTTGCCGCCATATCGGCAATGTATTTTCCAATTGGGTAAGCATCCCAATGGTCTTCATAATAATCGATGACCCGCAAGCCAGCCGCCAATTGGCCCCCAATTTGATCACCTAAACTATGGCCAAAACAGAGTGGCGTCTGTTCTGCGATGAGGCTCGCTTTTTCTGACGCAGGGATACTTGTCAGCTCGGAATAGGGAATCGAATGTTTAACAATTAACTCCGAATGTTCGATTCGCTGTTGGTCAAATATATAGAAAACAGGCTTGGTAAAACCTGCGATCAAGTGCCCACCTCGGCAAAGCACTCGCGCCGCCTCTTGCCAAACGGGAAGAACATTGGGAACAAAAGTGTTAGAACAGGGGTGTACTATCAAATCAAATGATTCATCTTTAAAACAAGACAAATCACTCATATCACCCTGTACACATCTGATCGTTAAACCGTCTCTTTCAGCAACAAACTGATCCTGCTTCAGTTGCTCTTCAGAAAGGTCAAACACCGTCACGTTCGCTCCAGCCGCGGCTAAGAGGGGAGCCTGCTGACCGCCGCTGCCCGCCAGACACAGGACTCGGCATGATTCAGCTGAAAAATCTGGAAACCAGTCTCCGGGAACAGATCGATGAGGCGTTAAAACAATACTCCAGACGCCCTCCCGAGCCCTCTGTATTTCTTCAGCGCTGACGGGTACTGTCCATTCGTTTTTTGTGCGCACCTGTGCATCCCACGCCGCGCGATTGTAGGCCAGCAGATTCGCCTCTGGATCGGGATTACTAGAGTTCGCCATTAACTGCCCTTCGCTAGAGAAAGAGGAAGCGTATTTTTTGCTTGTCAAATTCGGTAGATACTGAGTTTCAAAAAA
>JAPOIJ010000196.1 GCA_029979005.1 Planctomycetota bacterium
ACTCCCATCTCAGCCAACCGTTGAAGATTCGGTGTCTTGACTTGCGTATTCCCGTAAACACTAAGGTCGCAATTCATATCGTCAGCAGAAATAAAAAGCACATTCAGCTTCTCATTTTCTTCACCAACGGCGAGCCCACTCAAACAAGGCCATATTAAACAGAAGAACAAGCATCGAAAGAAAATAAACTTCACGAATTGTCACCATAAAGAACTAGTAAGCGAACGACTTATGCGGACAATGCGACTACGTCTTGCCCGAGCGACCAATCATAACTAATTCATACCCGCCTTTCAATTTTCGCAACCAGACGCACAGACACAATTAGAAATCAAGCTGAGCCACCTAATTGATTCAGCAAATCAAATTGCCGACAAAATTACTTGTTCCTTAAAAACTCTGCAACCTGTTCAAAAAAACGAACGAGTGCTTCTTTCTTAGGAGTTTGCCACTCCTGCTCCTCCAGCGATTGGTTCATAAGGGCGAGCCAGCGATCCCGTTCCTGTTTTCCGATTGCAAAGGGAGCATGCCGCATCCCCAAACGGGGATGCCCCCGACGCTGAATATATCGATCGGAACCGCCCAACCTATAAATCAAAAAATCGCAAAGACGTGACTCTGCGCCCTCCCAATCATCCTGCGGATACATTGGTCCCAGCAAATCATCTTGCTTGACACGAGAGTAAAACCCTGAAACAAGCGAAGCAATTTCTATTTCCGAAAACTCTAACTCGAAAAATGGATCATTCATGAATAACTGTTTGGTAAAGGGCAAACCATAATCGAATCAGGCTTCGTCATCCCTGCGCGGGGCGGCAGGTAACTCACCAAAGATCTCATCAATTGATTCACCCACCGGAAGCCTATTTGTTTTGGTTGGCTGCCGCTCGATCAAAACGCGTTCCGGCGTCTCCACAGCGACCACTAAAAAGTCTCTTGAAGCCAAAAAAACGGCAAACATCAAAACCATTACCGCCTGAATCACAAAGGCCACAAAAAACACGGACGTCAAACTAGAAAAATCTTCAAAACTGACCCTATACCAATTGAAGGCCCACGCCAACGAACTCCTTAAGCCATAGTTAGATAAAAATGCTTCAATTAAAAACGAACCAACTGAAACCATCGCAACAAGAACTACGCCAAAAAACAGGCTTATTACCGGGCCGTAGCCAGGCTCGAACTTTCGGCTAATTCGCCTCCAGAGAAAGCGATTGAACAAAAATACCAGCGACAAATACCAACTGACAAATAAACTGCTAATAATCATTCCGGGAATTTCCGCTTCCGACGCATATATATTCGTCCCGAAGCGGGAACGTGTTTGATTGGTCCAATCAAACAAGAAATTTTCAAAAACTACCAATAACATTACGAAGAGAAACGCTGCCCATACATTTGCCATTGCAAACAAGAACCCACGCCCTGATCCGGGCATGAACAAAGACAGAAAAATGCGCCCAGCAAGGGTTCCCGGAAGAGAACGCCGCACCCGCCGAGAAAGATTGGATGATTCACCGCACATTAAAAAACCCATCAGTAGCCAGTAGTGACCAGTGATCATAAGGATTACCTTTGGCACGTCGCGATAAAAAGGTTCTTGGCAGAGCAGTTGACAGAACCACCCAAAAAATAGCATTTGTTGAAGCAGCATCATTACTCGAAGCAATGTCGACCGATTGTCAGATGGAAAAGAAATCTGGGCAACAACTGAAGCCAGCAACAAAAGGGCAGTTGAACCGACTGAGAATGTAAACCCCGTTGCAATGAGATACTTTTCGTTACCGAACCCCCGAAACATTCCGTCGTACGTCTCAAAGCAAAATACTATCCAGAGGAAATACGCAAAACCCAGCGCAATTGAGAATACGACGGATACACCGACGCCCAAATTACGAGACCGAAAAGAACCTGCTAAAAACAGCCCGAAGATAGTGAGAAAGATTGAGCCACCGATGCTAATTAAAAGCCCGACCACAATAGCCCAAATACTTATCCCCTCGAGCAAATAGGTAAAAGAAATGCAGGGTGCGAGGACCGAAAGATACAGTACCAATTGAATTAACGCACTTCCAAATTTGCCTAAGATTATCTGCCGGGGCTTCATTGTGGTAATCGAGATTAAACGAATCGTTCCATCATCAAATTCCCGAGCTAACGAACGGTACCCACTAAAAGGAATGATTACGGCGAGAGGAAATCCCAGAATAACGAAATAACCTAAAAGCAATCCCGTACCGAGTTGACTGGTGAGCGTAGCAAAACCAATTGCCGTCCAAGCGGCGACCAGCACCAACTGCAAGACATACGTCCAAACAAATTGCCTGCTCTTTACGGCTTGTCTAGCTTCCTTAATCAAAATTGAGCTGAACCAGTCACTGAGCGGGTCAAGAAAATTGTCGAGCTTTGATACCTCAAAATCTAAGGACGCCGCCGAATCGGCCGCGCCGCCAGACAATCGAATCTTTTCGATGGCAGATTTTTGCTCGGTCACTGGACCTCTCCTCGCGTAACTGACAAAAACACATCCTCCAACGACGTTTGTTTTTCGCTAAACTCGTATATCTCAACCTTGGAGCTAACTAACTCGGCGAGGAACTTACTCTGTCGTTTGTGACAAGCCGCGTAATTAAACACAATTGAATTTTCTGTTGAAGAAATAAGTTCTGCGTCATTGCGAGCGTCGAACCAACGAACCGCTTCAGACGGCTCAGAAATAAATTTTACCTCAAGCTGGACCAGCTTCTCTTCTTGGGAATCTTCCGAGCCTTTATTCAACAGACTGTCGACAGAACCAATCGCGAGCAACTTGCCTTTTTCGATAATTGCGACTCGATCACAAACCTCTGCGAGCTCGCTCAGAATGTGGCTACTAATGAGTAACGATTTACCCTCATTTGCCAGCTCAAGTATCATTTCCCTCAATTCAATACGAGCCCTTGGGTCGAGACCAGCCGCTGGCTCGTCAAGAATCAATACCTTCGGATTATGTATCAATGCACGCCCCAAACAGAGCCGCTGCTTCATTCCCTTGGAAAGCCCGGATATGGGCTTTTTCGATAGTTGGTTTAATTGTGTAAACCCCATGACATTTCTAATGGCACGAAGTCGATTTTTACCACGCAATCCATATGATCTCGCAAAAAAATCGAGATACTCTTCGCAATTGATATTTGGATAAGTACCGAAGCCATCAGGCATCCATCCCATTCGCCTGCGCACTCGATCGGGATCATCAACCACCGAGAACCCATCTACCCATGCCTCACCCGAAGTCGGTGTATCCAGGGTTGACAAGATTCGCATACTCGTCGTCTTTCCTGCGCCATTTGGCCCGATGAAGCCCAAGACTTCTCCGGCGCCAACATGGAACGATATATCGTCAACGGCGAGCGTATCTCCAAATGACCGAGTAACACGGTCTAGCTGGATCATCGCCTCGACAGTTTCAGACATATTACCATCTCCCTAAGATGACATGGTTTTGCTTTTTGTAATTCACTCTCTCCAACTCATCCGTCACGAATGGTAAATCTTCTAAAAACGCAACATAGGAATTCGGACGTGAAAGCAAAGCCGATAATTTCGCCGATTTAAGCACCACTTCGATATCCCCAAACCCGAGTTCTGATTCTGAAATCGGATAATATATGCTGGATCGATTCAAATCATTATTTTTGCGTCTGCCAAAATCAATCAACTCTCGGGCAAAATTGACTAGTCGCTCGGAACCATTAAGCTCAATCTCAACCAAACTCTTGCTAAGTCCATCCTCTAAATCTTTAACAAAGTAAAAGTTATCATTGGCATCATGAAAAATCGCGAAAACGACCCTCGCACCCAAATTATTTTGTGCTGTTGGCAATGCAGAATTGGCGGCGTCTCCCGCTTTAAACACCAAATTCTCAGAGATTGACCGGACTTTCAAAGTTGACAACTCATGGAGAGTCCTCGCCATCAAAGCCGATCCAGAAACCAGCATTTGACCATCACGTTGCTCTACGAATCTCTCCTGGCGATATCCCCACCCACCAGTTAGGCCAAACAAAGTATCTGGCGAAATGCTGTACGGAGTGGACGTAAAATTTGAAAAATAGGCCGCCCTGCAATTAACCACAGCAAGGTCAGTCCGTTGATCAAGGGTGGTGACTGAATGCACACTCGCAGTTTTATAAAATCCATCGGATATTAAAACAAACGCAATCAGAGAGAGAGATACGAAGATGGACAACAGCGGAATTAACACAAGTAACAAATAAGGCTTGCCGATTTTTGAAAACGTAATCAAGGCAACAGGACCCGCGATGATTAAGAAGATCGTCAGGAGAATTTTAAAAAGCAGCTCGGGCGGTTCACCTATACCAGGAATAGCGATTACTGGCAAAATACCTGTGCCATTGCCAATCCGAGCGGCAAGCGAAGAACCGTTAAGTGCAACCGAGTTATCGAGCCTACGAAAATCTTCTCTTGTCCATCCCGACATATCATCGTCAACCGAAATGACACACCCATTAAGGTATGGAAGAAATCCAAACTTGTTCGAATCAATAAAACCAGCATTCTCTACCGTCCTAGACGAAAGTGAGGTTTTAAAGGGACGGACTTTCTGAGCAGCTATTGCATTGCCATTGCTGCTAAGGTAGTCAGCATTAGCGGCGGATCGTTCCGCACACAATATGTCGGTCTTTGTTGGAACATTCGTGGGAACCCGCCAAGCAAATTCGCCTGCGGCTATTTGAGCCGCGCGCCTCTTCCCTAAAAATAAACCTAATATCTGGTCTGTTTCTCGATAATCAGGGCCGCATGAATATATGACTAATGCCCCGCCAGCAGCAACCCATTTTTCAAAATTGTCTCGCTGAATTTCATTATCAGTGACCAGCGATTCAAAATCCCCCATAGAAATTAATATTTGCTCAAAGCCCGAAAGACCGATCCATGTTTCAGGTAGGTTACTCACATCCATTGATGCGAACTTGTCCGACCTTCCCAAGTGTTTCTTTAAAGAATCCGCCAGACCTATGTTTGTTGCCTTTGGCTGCGGCAATGAGCGCTCGCCCATAGCGTTTTTGCCGTTACTCAAAAATTCCTGTCGATTATCAATAACCTCGCTGTTTCCAAATACCGGCGTATTGAATTTTCCAATTAATAGCTTCGTTTGCGATTGACCGCCCTGAGTAAAATCAACAGGATCAATTTTTAAATTTTGATATAAAATCCGCGATTTATTTCCACCGCCCGGATTCGAGAACTTTTGAACCTCCAGATTAAGCCACTGTATGTGACCAGCAGCAGGTAACATCAAGTCGACTGAGCCTGACGATTTGCCGGATGGTATTTCTATGAATCCATTTGTTTTGAAAGAAGTCCCAAATTGAGATTGGGTGTGCACCTTCGCAATAAATATTTGATTTTCAAGTGCCGGCTTTGCAGGCATCAAATCGACGGTGACTCTAAGTGGATGAATTCCTTGCGAATGAACCACTCCAAATTGTGAAGTCGTCACTCTATATTTTGCCTTTCCACCGCCCCCGGTGCCAATGTTCTGAGACCGGACCTCAGCCAACCCAACCAAACTGCAAACCAACCAAAAAATCAGAATAATAATTACACGCATTATCCTGCCACCTCCGAGCTAGGCTCAGAATGTTCTTGCTCGCCCACCTCAACGAGTGGCGACACTCCTGCATTTTTTCTACCTGTTAGCGTTACGGGGTCTCCTAATTGATCAGCAGTCCTCTTAAATCGAACGAACTCAAATTGACACAAAAAAATAGCCAATCCACTTAAGAGCGCCATACAGCCGATCGAAACCGCCAAACCAGCGACTCCAAGAACCAATCCATACGCCACCGGATCACCAGCATTTCCAGCAGCGGCGACTAACGAGCACAACGCAAGAAAAAACATCGCAATCATCAATTGACGGATGGAAAATTTCGCCCGTGAATGGCCGTCAGACATTTTACACCTCGGAAAAGATTGCACACCAGCTCATCAGTTTATAAGAAACCCCTGCACAAACAACTAGCATTAAAAACCTACTGATCAAATAGTCCATTGCAACCCTTCGGTTCTATTACAACCAAACCTATTTGATTAGATTGACTTTACTGGATAAATGTTGCCCTAGCGGTTTTTATATCCACCAACGGAATTGAATTCATTGCCCAAAAATCGCTAGTTTTTGACGCAAAACAAAATAGTTACGTTCCCTTATTCGAAGACAGAAGAAAAATCTTCGATTGGAATTTTGCAAAAATCGATTTTTCCTCATCTGACCGAGGTGCGTCGTTCCCTAGTTTATTATCCGACGCGATTTCAAATCCAGTTTGCAGTGCGCATCAATAATTGCAACGGCTCAACCAAACGTGGATTTAATATAATTCTTGATAACCAAACATTTTAGTAAGCGATGGCCTAACCTCCAACCGAATTTGGTTTCAACGAAGCAAGCACCTGCTACAATGGCATTTTATTCAAAGGCAGTAAACTACCAAACCGCAAACGTGTTAGCTTGGACGCAAATCGATCTACTCTCCCAACGCAATTCAATACTGCAATTTGGTGTTTACGTCTTACCATCGTTGCCCAATGCGTAGGAATCTCAGGTCGCTATCTCTTCGCCAAATTTGAGACTGAAAGTCCAATTTACGGCCTCCTTTTTTTTGATCTGGATTTCGCCGAAGTCAGGTGTCAATTCGTCGACGACTTCGGTGTCTATGGCTGCCTTGTCGCAGGTGTCATTACAATTGGTACCGGATTATTCTCCGAATGTTTTCGCTTTACGGCTGAGAGTAGAAAATCCAAACTGATATTTTTCATAGATACCACGACTCTCGGTTTTGTTGCAGTTTGGACGCTTGGAATGGCAATTGCGGAAACCATCCGTGGCGATGTATTTGCACGTTTCACGCTTCTCGAGGAAGCCGTCCGGATTGCGTCACCCTTAGTGTTGATCATTTTTTTAGCCACGCCAAAAATGTCTTGCAACGGCCTTTTTCGCCGCGGAGGTATGCTGTTGCTGTTAATTGCAACCGCAACAACATTCGCCTTCCACGGTTATAAGGCCATCGAACTTTATGGCACGTTTTTAGACTACCTACTGCTTTCGCAACCATTTGGTATTACGCTAGTTGAAGACCAGCGAACGGCTGAGCTAATCCTGACCGTCATTGGCTGGGTCGACATCGGCTTGGCCATCTCACTCCTTGTATGCAGGTATCGAGCAATCGCGATCTACATGGCTGCCTGGGGCTTCTTAACAGCTCTTAGTCGCATGACTGCGGGCGGTTGGGAGGCCTGGCCTGAAGTATTTATCCGAGCTGCCAACGCCGGGGCGCCACTGACCCTATTTTTTCTTTTCCAACTTAAATTTCACTCTCGAAATAAGATAGACTTACTCATCTGACAATATCTTTCTCTTTCTAATGATCTCTGTTATATGCTTCCTTTCCACTCTAGCTTCGTGCTGTTTGCAATTGGTTTTTGCT
>JAPOIJ010000083.1 GCA_029979005.1 Planctomycetota bacterium
GCTGTGGTTCAAGCACGGGAAAATGATTGTGTCCAGATGGTGAAACAGCCACCGAATCCGAATGGTCTAAATCTTTTCCAAATTTGGTGGTCAACAATGAAATACGGGTCAATTCTCCAAACGCTTTTCGATCGATCGGTTTGCGCAGATGAAAGGCCGAACCGCGACCATTAACGCGGCGAATCACGTCGACATGTTGATTTCGATTGAGCACCATTGCCGGCAACTGCAGGCACCCGGTCAACGATCTGACCGAATCAATCAAGTCTTCTCCCTGCATGTCCAGCAACTGGATATCAGAGATCACTAAATCAATCGTGACGTGATTAGCAAGATTCATGGCACGCTGAGCACTGACAGCTGTTAGTAATTGGTAACGAGAGTCGCCCATCCTCAGCGTATTTACCATCTGCGCTAACTCGAACAATGACTCGGTATCTGAATCAACAATTAAAACGGACGGTCGACGAAAGCTACCCATGGGAATGTCCCAATAAAATTCGTTACAGGTACCGGTGCGAACCGGAAAATTACTCAGGCTAAATGGATTATCGAACCCGTTACGCTGAAAAGTTTGCCATATCGTCACACTGCGCTTTAAGCCGTGCAATCGGCACGACAAAGAATGACAGGGCATTCCGACAAAACACTTTAACAAGCCGCTGCCATAAGCCACTGACGCGCCCGTTTCACTGGCGGCTTACCTGACCGATATAAAAGAAACCGAGAAGACTGCTGGTCGGATGCCGTCAACCCATCCCCCGTTACAATCCGCTCCGCTGAGATTACCGCCATACCACGAACAATGCATGGGATTGGATTGATGAAAATTAGCCTTACGAATGTTGAGAGCGGTGCTTCCCCTAATACTACAGCATCACCGAGTAAACTTTTCCAAAACTCCCACCTTTCAATTTCGCTCACGAGCTGAATCGACGATTTAAAAAAACACTCGCCCGAGGAGGCTCCCAAACGTAATTCACTCAACTGGGTCTGAATGAATTCACGATGAAGAGACACCTTTAAATCGCAAGTTCGCCATGCCCAGGCCGATCAAAATAACCGGGCGGAAATTGACCGGCAGTAAAGCCCAAATGCTCACCAGGAGTTTGCCTAAGATGATTCGACCAGCTTTAAGATTCCTTGTTCTCACCGTCGCCCTGTCACTACCCAGCGTTGTCTCCGCGCAAGACTGTGCATGTAACAGCGTTGCCCCGACAATTAATCACGGTAGCCATTCTCGAACCTGGGGTTTAAGAAATTGCGGCAGAGGCGTAAGCCAACAAAAAGCTGCCGGGCTTTGGGCGGGCTACTGCAGTGCTGACTGTAGCATCACAGTTGGTGGATGTAACGCCTGTGGGGCACAGGACTGTTCAGGTGGATGCCGCTTGGGCTCCAAATTCCATGGTCTACTCCATAAGCCTTGCGGTTGCGACCAAGGATGCGATAGCGGATGCGGGCACACTTGCAAAATTAAACAGCGCATCTCTGGATTTGGAGATAAGTGCAACAATCATGCGGGGAACTGTTTTGGCTGGCCAAAACAAAATAACGCCTGCCAGCACAACCCATGCCCGACCGTTCCCGACTGTGGTTGTAAGTCCAGCTGCAAAATTCGCCATCTTTTCAACAGCTGCAAATTTACCCGCCAGGGAATGTTTGACTGCAGCAAAGATCGTTGCGGATGCTCAGGAGCCTACTTCGACGAATGCGTCGGGTTTGAATACGGAACTGCCGGAATGCAAAGCTGCATCGGCAGGATCTTAGATGATTCAAATTCAAACGACGAAGCTCCCGGCAAACCGGGCGTATAATTTAAAACATCGCAGCACTCGTTCACTTTGAAATTGGCCAAAGCTCGTGTTTATCGAGACTTTACTCCGAAGCCCCGCGCCTGATCGCGGGGCTTTTTCGTATTTCCTCCCCATCACGCCGGAAAACCCCGTTTCTGGGAACGGCAATTCCGCAAAGCCGTTGAACCGAATTCAATTTTCAAGTATCGTGTAAGGCAACGCCTAGGCGATATTTTCAAAATCAAAATCCATCATTTAAACCGCAAGAGCATTCAGGAAGTCCCATGGGAAGTGAAAGAGAACGAGAACTACGTCGACGGCGCAAGCGCAAGAAAAAAATGGGGTTGCTCCGCAAGCGAGCAGCGAAAGCTTCATCTTCAGAGAAAGAAGTTCTTGCCGCAAAGATCCGCCAGTTAACCCCCGGGGCCGAAGATCTCATCAAAACGATGGGCCTTAAGTAATTGAATTTTTAATTCAAACCAAGTCAACATATGAGCCGCACCCCGAGGGGTCGCGGCTTTTTTTGTGCCCGAATGTTCCAATCGTTCCGAACCGGAATCCTGCCCCCCGCCTTTCCCTTACCAATTGTATCTGTGTCGAATTCGATAGAACTTTAGTTCAGCATATGGACGATCAAATCCCAAAACGCACGATTAGTCGCGATTCAGTCAGAAGCACTTGGACGCTTGTTCACAGCAAGTTATAAGGTAGTGACGTATTCGGTTAATCGTAGCGGTGCATCGCTACTCTCGCAGTTCAATTCTTCGTTCAAATTTGTAAGTGTTTCTTTTTTCTTCTCCTCACTTAAAGTTATTCGAAAGCCATGTTGAAAGAAATCGAAAACCAACCAAACGACAACCAGAACTCATCCACTGGAGAAGACGCCATGGCGCTGATTCTCCAACAGGCGGGCAAGTCATCTGACGAAGTTGCCGCACTGTCTACTCTCGACGACGCTGACCAAACTGCGGAGAATCAGTTTTCAGGCGAAGCCCCCACTATTGCTTCGCTTTTTGGAACGGGCAAAGCTCATGAGTTTGAAGCCGGTACTTTTGCACCTTCAAAAAAAGTTGCAGAAGTGATGGGTGCTTCCCTTGAGTTTCTCTTGCAACGAAAAAAAGAAAACACTCTTTTAGATAACCAAAGGATGTTGTTTCGGGACGACATTCTTTCCGGCCTCGCCGAACGAGGATTTTTCGGACTCGCCATTCCTGAAGAATATGGTGGTAGTGGCGCAAAGCTTGGCGATCTCGGTCCCTTACTTCGAGCCCTGACGTTTGTTCACCCCGATCTCGCCGTGATGTTTGAAGTTCACAACTTCCTCGGTCCAGTGACCCCTATTTTGGATTTTGGAACATCCGAACAGAAGGAGTACTTCCTTCCCAAGATGGCAAAGGGGGAATTGCTTGGTTCATTCGCTCTTACCGAACCGGGAGTTGGCGCGGATCCAAGTAAGTTATCAATGACCGCTCGCCTCGACGGAGATAACTACATCGTAAACGGGGTGAAATGGCCAATCACCAATGTGATATACGGCGGCGTATGCGTGCTCGTGGTAAAACTGGAAGGGCACGACACCCAACCCGGCAGGGACTCGGGAATGATCATTTTTGAGGTTCCGCCGAGCGACAATCCAAATTTCCGAATGAAGCGTAACGACCTAACCGCTTTCGATTATCTTTGGAATGCTCGATTCCGGTTAATGGATTGCCCGGTTCCCAAAAACTGCCTGCTTGGCCCTCCAGGAAAAGGACTTGCTCAAGCATTCAGTTCACTTGCAAAAGGTCGCGGTGGCATTGGAGTCAACAGCGCAGCAAAAACATTTAAACTGCTTGCCCACCTGATCAACGATCCAGAAACCAATCCCGATAACAGGGAATCAACGAACGTAGATTTTAAGCCCGGCGAACCCAATGCTGGAGGTTGGACCTCTTTCCGCAGTACTTTTGGAAAGCCGATCGGAAGTTCGCCCCGAATACAAACGTGGATTGGACGAGCAACAGCGCACGGTCTTGCTGCGAGAGTTTTAGGTGATCTTTGCTTTAGACTTGCAGCCAACGGGGTCCGCGACGAAACCCAGGGAATGATTGCCAAGGTTTACGCCACGAAGACACTACTCGAGACGGCAATTAACTGTTATCAAATTCAGGGGGGGCGATCCGTCCATACGGATGAAAGGCGAAAGTACACTCGCACCGACGCTCAAACTGCCAGCCAGGAGATGCCCGAAAACCCGATTGAAAACTACATCGGTGAAAACATGCACGAGTTCACCATTGCCACGGTTTATGAAGGTCCCAACCCGGTTCTATCCGACGTCGGTGCCCCCAATGCAATGACTAGAAATATCCGAAGTCAATATCTCGTGCCAATTGGAATTGCCGAGGTCAATGGAAAATTTGGCTTGGGCGAGAAAGCAAAGTTTGGTTGGTTTGTCGCAAAAACTGTTCTCGGCTCGTTCATGCCCTCCCCTGGGAACTTGAATGGCGTAAACAACCTCTTCATGCTTAAAAGAAAGTACGCGGAGCGAGCATTAAAAAGAAACCGGGTCCTGGGGCGGCGAATTCTCTTAATCATAGCCAAATACCAAAAGTCGTTTATGGATCAATCATTTCTTCTAGGTGATGAAGGTGGGGTATTTGATCAACTCTGCCATAATCTTGCGTCTCTTTGTTTCGCTCTCTCTATGGAGGAACCGAACACCGAGTATTTGAAGATCGCCAGTGCTCTTGATCTCGAAGCCACATTGCGGCTCAAAGGACAAGAGTCTTCAGTCGAACTGCAACGAGCCTGGGCTGAAATTGGCCAATTGATGATGGACAAGAATTCGAAACTTCACCAAGATCTGATTGCAGATATTGAAGTGGCTGACATCCCCCTCGATCCTCGATTCATTGACAGATTCATTTAACCGAGACTTGACCGGCGGGGCGAATTCCCGCCCCCGTCGTTTTGGTTAAACGATCACCGAGGTCTCTGCGAACCTCATCGGCATACTTACTCAGCTTGGCTACGACTTCGGGATACCGAGCCGCGACGTTGGTTGTTTCACCAACGTCCGTTCGCAAATCATAGAGTGCGAATTTTGCTTGATTCTGATCGTACTTAACTGGCTTACCATCATCTTTCCCAACGCGACCATTGAGCGACCGATACTTATGAGGAAAAACGAGTTTAAATTGGGCGTCGCGAATTGCCTGCAACTCACCGTTCTTGTAATAGCAGGGAAAGTGAGTATGTGGCGAACGAGCGTCGGCCTCACCAAATAACAAAGGCCTGATGTCTTGCCCGTCAATTCGGTGACTGGGAAGCTGTCCATCGATTAGCTTGGCAACGGTCGGAAAAATATCAATCGTGGATGCCAATTCTGCACACGTCGTATCCGCTGGAATTTTCCCCGGCCATTTCATCAGCGTAGGAACACGATAACCTCCTTCAAACATCGTTCCCTTCCCCTCTCTTAACGGTGCTGCTGAACCGGCGCGTTTGCCGTAGCTTAACCATGGGCCATTATCGGAGGTAAAAATCACTAGCGTATTTTCGTCAATTCCGTGTTTCTTTAGAGCTGCATTAATTTGGCCCACAGACCAATCAACTTCCATCATCACATCTCCAAACAACCCGGCTCCACTCTTCCCTGCGAATTTTTTAGAAACGTATAAAGGGACATGAACCATTGAATGCGGAATATAAAGTAAAAATGGACGCTTATGGTTTTTCTCGATAAAGTCAACCGCTCGCTCTGTGTAGGCTGCTGTCAATCGAGTTTGATCCTCCGGATCAACTTCTGCATCAACCACCTCATTCCCGTCAAACAACGGTAACGGTGGATAATTAGATTTTCGTTTAGGTGAATCAGCAGGGAGATCGACAAAGTTAGGGTGGTAAGGCCACATGTCGTTGGAATACGGCAAACCATAATATTGATCAAACCCATGCTGCAGAGGCAAGAATTGCTGCTGGACACCAAGATGCCACTTACCAAAACACGCCGTCGCATATCCTTTTTGCTTACACAACTCAGCGAGAGTCATTTCCTCTGAATTGATTCCAATCTTAGCCTTTGGCCCTAACGCTCCTGAAATTCCAACGCGTCGATGATTACACCCTGTCAGTAATGCAATTCTGGACGCAGAGCAGACGGCAGTGGAAGCAACAAAGTCTGTGAACCGTCGACCTTGCTTCGCCATTTGATCCAAATGAGGCGTGGGATAGCCGTTGGCACCAAAAGGACCAATGTCGGCATAACCAAGATCGTCGATGAATATTACAACGACGTTTGGAGTTGAAACACGCGGATCATGGATCTCAGCCTTTAATTCGCACCAAGAAAAACTAAAGAACAAAAAGCTAAAAAAGAACGGCAGCAGGACTTTTATTTTCATCGAAAACTTACTGTTTAAAAAACACTTGGTTGTCTAAGAGGTATTCAATGATACCCCATCATCAGCATCCAAGTAAAACAGAAAGTTAACTCGCGTAGAAAATCTACTGGACCGACCGGAACCGACGTTGAAACAAATACACTAAGTTTTCCCAGTTTAAGAATACAAAGTCTTGTCGCTACTTCCCACGGTTCACTTGCCGTGGTTCCGATTAAATATTTCCGGATCGAACGGATCTTGAGGAGTAAACTTAGGTGATAAACGATCCAATTCTGGAATTTCAGTGACCGTATCTTCTGAGCCCGGCATTGATTTCGGTGCCGGCAATAAACTCAGCGGTTCCGGTTTCACAGGCTCTACTTGCGGAACCGGCTGTTCAGAAGCAATAGGACTTACCGCATCCTCATTCAGTCTGGCGAGGTCGAGACCTGCTTGACGTGGATCGCGACTGAGCATAATCAACCACTGACTTAAATTTTCATATTGCACTGAATCTTTGGCAACCAACGGCTCGCTTTGGTCAGCATGAGTTTGCGTTGCGGCTCGAAACAACGCGCTGTCGAATGCGTGCTCGCGGTCCACGTATTTCAAAACATTATGTAGATTTCTCTGACTTTGCCGCCTTGGAATGGGCACGGTTCGCCCAAGATGCATCAAAGGCATCACGCGAGAATTTGAGTCGTGGCATTTCGCAGCACTACATCCAGTTACTAATAAACCTTCTATCCTCCTTCGATACAGCCCCAAACTCCCCTCCGGCATGGAGCGAGTTTCTTTATCCAATTCTGCAACGGGCACCATAATCCGATCGTCAATTTCGACGGGAACCGGTTGCTCGATTCCATTGGATAAAGCCATCGGACGAGGATTCAAAAACACTGATTCAATTTCAACATCTTCTTCAAATCCGACTTGCTTGACCATTTCACCGACTGCATTCGAATTTTCGACAAACTCGCTTAACTTTAACTCACTCAATTTAGCAACCGCATCTTCAGACCAAATCGGCTCGCCGATGGTTTCATCCAACATTGGCAAAGGACGGAAAACGAATTTCTCCGGCTGACCAGAACTTGCATTGTCGACTTGGGTAATACCTTGCCCTTGCCGCGGCACCAAACTCGATCCGTTTTTGGCAGCAACCTCACTCCGATTCTGTTGCGACAGTATTATTTCTTGCCTCCGCCTGCTTTGCCGTTGTGCTAATGCAACATTTAGCTGGCGGTCAAGGTATTCAAGCTCAACGGCTTTCAACTTCGACTGCAACAACAAATCAATTTGATTTTGAGCTAGATTAAATAATTGGTTCTTAAGACACCAATGGAACAGTTTTTTCTGGCCGACAAGATCACTCGCTCGAATTCGAGCAGCTTTCCCCCAATAGGCCTCTTCCAGTGAATCGCAAACAAATTCTGCGCGCTCTACTGGAATCACTAAGCGACTTCCTTGATCTGTTACAACAATGACCTGCTCTGGACCGCGGCTTATTTTCCCCCTGAGAATCTCACCGTTAGTGAGTACTAATAACTGCTCTCCGGTTGCGTCGGTTGACGTTTGGGCGTTTACGGCAACCGTACTCGCTACGGCGGTAAGGGCAAATAAGATGGCTATCAGTAGAAATCGGTACATGCCGGACAGTAGAAAATCAGCGATGAACGGTCAACGTGAATGCGGTTATATCGACCCGTCGGTTATGTTCACCAGCTAAAAGTGCTATCAGTCTGTTGCGTGACGCGATGCCCCTTCGATTCTGCGATAACCTGCACCCAGGAAACCCGATTTATTCAAACTTCGTGCAGAGAACGTGGAAATTGATCCGCGTTTTATTGAGCGACCAATGATTGAGCTACCAATGCCAGTAGTCAGAAACCGTAGTAGCCTGATCTCAACGTAAGAAATGAAAGTTGGACTCGAGGATCACCAATATCGCAACCGCGAAACAATAATAGGAGAAATAGGAAAGCTTGCTAGACTTAACTAATTTGATCATCCATACGCACGCGACCAATCCGGTCAGAAACGCGCAAAGAAACCCTACCACTAATTGCCACTCTGAACCTGCAGCCCAAAGCGGTTCTCCCTCTCTCATTGCGTCGACTAGTTCTTTTGCTATTTTTCCAAAAATCAGCGGAACCACCATCAGAAAAGAGAACCTAGCCGCCTTTTCGCGATCGACACCCAGTAAAACAGAAGTCGATATCGTGGCTCCCGAGCGAGAAATACCAGGTAAAATCGCAACTGCTTGTGCGACTCCAATCAAAACCGCATCCCGAAGTCCAACAGCTTTCTGTGTTTCTCTTGCACGATCAGCCAACATTAAGAGGCCACCCGTAATGAGCAACATGAGACCTACGAGCAGTAGTTGGCTACCAAATAAAGTCTCGATTTGTTCTTCAAGCAAAACACCAACGATTGCCGCAGGAATCATTGATAGAAAAATCTTAAAGCAGAACTGCAATTCTTCATTGTCTCTCCAATTCCCGTGACGAAAATGCAGAACTCCTGTGAGCAGTTTCAAAACTTCAACTCGAAAAACCACGACCGTACTGACGGCTGTCGCAAAATGGAGAACGACCGTCATCAGCATACTGGCTTCCCCCACACTTTCATCGCCAAGTAAATATTTAGCGATTTCCAGATGGCCGCTGCTGCTGACCGGTAAAAACTCGGTAAGTCCTTGAACCACACCGAGAATAATAGCTTGGATCAAATCACCCATAAATTAATTACAACCAAGGCATTGGTTTACTGTTCCAGAAACAAAAACGTCAGAATACCCAGCAATCTGGCAATACATAACAGATGACTAAATTAAACTGGGGCAGGCCAAAGTAAGGAAAGAACCCCATAGAAACTATGCAAATCCAAGATAACACCTTCCGGTTAGGACTCATTTTCTTAAAATAAGGGTTTGTTGAGCTCAGCCTGCAAGTCGAAGTCTCGCTCAAATGGGGATGGACAACTTAAGTTCCCATTTCAGGTACGCGATTTTTCAGCCCCCCATTTAGTTTATTCACCAAGGCAAAGTCATGAATTCCCAATCGCCAAAAACTATGTTTGACAAAATTTGGGAGCAGCACGTCGTCCACCAAGAACCTGGCAAACAATCAATTATCTACATTGACCTGCATCTCGTTCACGAGGTAACCAGCCCACAAGCGTTCGAAGGACTCCGCCTCGCTGGTCGGACACTGAGGTGCCCTGAACGAACCGTGGCAACTCAAGATCACAATGTACCGACAACCGACCGCAGTTTGCCAATTGTTGACCCAATTTCAAAACAGCAGATCGAAACACTTCGAGCAAACTGCAACGAGTTTGGAGTCCGACTTTATGATCTCGATGATGTCAATCAGGGAATTGTCCATGTTATAGGTCCCGAACTCGGCTTAACCCAGCCCGGCATGACAATTGTCTGTGGAGACTCCCACACCGCAACGCACGGTGCGTTTGGAGCTCTTGCCTTTGGCATTGGCACAAGTGAAGTTGAGCACGTGATGGCTACGCAGACTCTATTACAGTCAAAACCGAAGACCTTCGAAATCCGAATTGACGGACAACTTGCCCGTGGGGTTACCTCAAAGGATCTTATCCTCTATCTAATCGGGAAAATTTCAACATCCGGGGGAACGGGGTACGTAATTGAATACACCGGAGAAGCGATTCGAGCGCTTTCGATGGAAGAACGAATGACCATTTGCAACATGTCGATCGAGGCAGGAGCGCGAGCAGGGATGATCGCACCAGATGAGACCACGTTTGAATACCTTCGCGGCAAGGAATTTGCTCCCCAGGACTTCGAGCGAGCAATCGCAAAATGGCAAGAACTACCAAGTGATGAAGGCGCCGTCTACGATCGGGTTGAAATTTTTGATGCTGCCGATATTGCCCCTCAAGTCACTTGGGGTACTAACCCGGGGCAAGTCATACCGGTTGACTCCAAGGTGCCGTCACCGGAAGACGTTTCCGATGCGGGAGAAAAAAAATCAATCCAAGCCGCTTTGGATTACATGGGACTTACCTCTGGCACTCCCATTGCTGAGGTTGCTGTGGACCGGGTCTTTATTGGCTCCTGTACCAACTCCCGAATCGAAGACTTAAGATCCGCCGCCGAAGTTGTCAGAAATAAAAGAATGAAACCCGGGGTGAGTGCAATGGTCGTCCCTGGCAGTGGCATCGTAAAACGGCAAGCTGAAGCAGAGGGATTGGATCAGATTTTTCTCAACGCCGGATTTGAATGGCGAGAAGCGGGTTGCAGTATGTGCCTTGCAATGAACCCTGATAAGCTTGAACCGGGACAGCGGTGCGCTTCGACCAGCAATCGTAATTTTGAAGGAAGACAGGGCAGAGGGGGCCGTACACATCTGGTATCTCCGGAAATGGCGGCAGCGGCGGCGATCCGAGGGCACTTCGTCGACATTCGAGAGTGGGACTACGAGCCCAATGACGGCACTTCGCCACAGTGATCCGCAGCTTAACAACCTGCTTCTTTTGTTTTCAGCCTGCATTGATTTGTGCAACATTTAGCGAATAGAGTTCATTATGAGAGCATTTACAAAACACACCGGCTTGGTTGCGACCATGGATCGGTCAAATGTTGATACGGATCAGATCATTCCAAAACAATTTCTTAAACGCATTGAACGAACTGGTTTTGGGCAGTTTCTTTTTTTTGACTGGCGTTTCGATGAGCAAGGCAATCAACAACCGGACTTTGAACTGAATCGACCTCAGTTTAAAAACGCTTCCGTCTTAGTTGCCCGCAAAAATTTCGGTAATGGCTCGAGTAGAGAACACGCGGTTTGGGCTCTGGACGATTTTGGCTTTCGATGCGTTATCGCGGAATCGTTTGCTGACATCTTCTACAACAATTGCTCTAAGAACGGAGTCCTTCCCGTCTGCTTGCAAGCTGAAGAAGTCGACCTGATTCACAGACTTGTTGCTGAAAATGAAGGATTTCAATTAACCATCGACCTTGAGTCTCAAACGGTGAGCAATGGCAACGACTTCAATGCTTCATTCGAAATCGACGATTATCGCCGCGAATGCTTCCTCGAAGGCCTCGACCACATCGCCATTACGCTCCAGCACGTCGACAAAATTGAAGAATTCGAGAAAATGCGAAATTTGCAAGGATAATCATCTTCCATTTAAATCGCACCTACTCCTTAAAACCGAAGCATTCCTGCCATACTTACCTTGGACGGAACATCACGGATCCATTTCACGAAGTGGATACTGGAAAACGCTTAATAACATTGTCACAATGTAGGCGTAGCATTTTGATCGAACAATTTTCTGATTCGATCGACAAACCACTTTGAGGAAATAATGAAAACTATTATCGGTTTAACTTGCGTGTTGCTGGCTGGCCTTGGCGCAACATTCCCCATTGAGACCTTTGGCGAGGACAAAGTTGAAGTCAAGACGATTGTTGAACGATTAAACAATCCATGCGGAATTGCAATACAGCCGGAAACTGGCCACGTTTTTGTTTCGGACAGCGGGGCACTTCGTGTCATCCGAATTGTCGACGGAAAAGCTGAACCTGTCATTACGGGATTCCCCAAAGACAACTACGGCAAAGGTCCAGTTTATGATATCGGCCCGTTGGGATTAGTCTTCATTGATAAAAACACTCTCGCTGTTGGTGGTGGCGGGAAACTGGACGGCGAGGAAATGCTTCGGGTTTACAAAATCCCCGCCGCCGGCGCTGCCCCGATTGATGCGAGCCAAATGCACGGTGCCCCCCAAACCCTGCCCGCCAATGGCAAAGTTGTCGGTGAAGGAAATTTCTATGGACTAGCCAAAGGCAATCAAGGAATTTTTGTAACCTGCAACGGTGATGACGAAAAAGGCTGGATCTCGCTTGCGAAAATCAGCGATGGCAAAATCACTAATTTCGACAGGAAAATTGCGACAAAAGAAGCAACCAAAGTCGATGCTCCCGTCGCAATTACGGTTAGCCCGGAAGGGTTCCTTGCCGTTGGACAAATGGGAGAAATCACACTCGCCGGCGATAGCCTTCTAACCTTTTATGATGAAAATGGTCAGAAACTGGAAAATTTCAAAACCGATCTGTTTGACATTACCGGACTCGCATACGGGCCTAAACGCGGACGTTTGTTCGCCACTGATTTCCGATGGCTCGATACCGATCAAGGCGGCCTCTACAAGATCATTGCGATCAAAGATAATTATGAGAAATGTAAGCCTCAAAAAATTGTCAGCCTAAAGAAACCGACGGCACTCGCGTTTCACCCGAATGGCGATCTTTACATCACTCTCGCCGGCAACCCAGTCGAGGGAAACGGTAAACCGGATGGTAAACTCATTATGATTCAGGGGCTCGATGCCGAACCGAAAAAGTAAACTTGGTTGGCTACCCCGCTCTAACTACAAGACTATTCACAACACAAAAAGATAAAATTTTGGGCGCATCGCACTTAGTTCGAATCGGCTTAATGGGAGTTGTCAGCAATCTGGACTCTGCTGATTTCAATCAGTACCCTCGTGACACGCGAGTAATTTGCCGAACAGAGCGGGGTCTTGAGCAGGGGACAGTTATCTGTCCGATCGACGATGAGTTTGGAGACCGGACCGGACAGGTCGACGAGTTACCTGAAGGAGAGATTCTTCGCAAAGTCACTCCCGATGACGACATGATTCTAAAGCGGCTTGAAAAACATCGTGACAAAGCTTTTAAGGCATGCCAACAAATCATTGTTGAAAGAGAACTGCCGGGAATTCTCGTCGATGTTGAACATCTCTTCGATGGAGAATCCGTATTTTTCTACTTCCTTGGCGACGTAGACAGTCGCCTCGAATCCATTACTGAAGAGTTAGCTGCAACGTACGAACGAAGAGTTCGATTCAAAAAATTTGCAGAAACACTCGCCAACGGATGTGGCCCCGATTGCGGGACGGGGGAAAGTAAGTGCTCCACAGGTGGATGCCAATCGTGCGCTCTGTCTGGCGGCTGCGGCTCGAAAGCCAAGTAATTCCAACAGCCTTTCTCCGCAAATTAAACCTACTCATTGCCACGCGGCAGCAAATGGGAAACCGCGGTAGGCTCAAACTCTCCCACTCAAATCGGCACGCTGATTCCCTCTAATCCGCACGCCGTGCGAATGACTTTTTCAGTCAAAAAAACAACCAAAAATTCTGATTTACCGTAAATATTTTCGCTAGCCCAGCGAATAGCAAATCGAAATGGAAAAGAAAAAAAATGGAACCACATCGCAATCCCCAACCAACGTCAACGCACAGCTGATTGGCGGGTTTCGAATTTGGTCGATCCGAAGACTATTGGCAGTAACGGCCGCTTCGATTGCAATCATCGTGGCCAACTCGAATGCATGCCTCGCAGGTCAGCAACTCGAGCAAAACGGTCTAATGGAATCTTCAGTCGTCGTTAAAACGGAACAACCTGCCAATCAAACCTTGAATTCAAAATCCGATCTTTCAAATTATTCGTTGCTGATTGCCGCTGCCGTATTACTACCGGCAACTATCTTACTGACCTACAGTTTGGTAACGCGCGGAAAAACTGGAACGGGTTGGAAAGCAATTTGCATCACTTCTGTTGTGGCAACGTTTTTGGCTCGGGTCGCGCTTTCTATCTTCTATGAAATCACCAGCGAGAACAGCATCCAAGACTGGGATAGCTAGGCCCTATCTTCATTCTGGCTGGAATTCTGTTCTGAATTAAACCAGCCTCTCATTCCTTCCCACACCCGCCCAGCCATTTTACCTGAAAATATATCTTCCGTGACGGTCGGACGATTCGACGAAAAGTTGTACCAAACAGCATCGACGTAGGGGCGACAAGAATCGGAAAGCATGACATAGATTCCTCGCTCCATGATTTCGTTCAATCCCTCGCGATAATGATCAATTAAATGATCTTCAAGAACTCCACCCGTCACTCGAATGGTCGTCAGTGCGCCTTTGCTTACCGTAGAAACATGCCCTAACGCATAAAGCGTCATTGCGCTCGACACCTCGAACAGATTTACTTCTTCCCGTGCCGCCATCGACTGCATGTCTTCCCACATTTTTGCGATTTCAGACTGCGGAATCAGCAAGGCCGGATCTATTTTCGAGATATTTTCAGTCGTTTTATCGATCGTCTCGCGCAGACCATCCACACTCAAGGGAGGTGTATCTAGAACATCTACCGATTCCCCGGTAGCAACACTCACCGCATCCAGGAGTTCCGCGGTGCTCCCAATGACCGAGTCTTTCGAAATGATGCCTTCTCGCTTCAATTCCTCAGTCAACTGATTCAGGTAAACTTTCGAGCCGTAGGCAACATCGCTTACAATTGCAAGCACTGTCAATGGCGAGATATGCAAGGTGGCCATTCCTGCAAAATCCACAAAAGTACTCACGGTTTTCTTAGCAACATAATTCTCAACAACTGGGTCCTCTTCAGCGTTCGCTTCTTTTTTGACACCTCCAATGTCCTTGGCAAGCAAATCCAACATCTGCTGGACGAATGCGTCGTAGGTTTTGGAATCCTTAAACGCCTGCGGCACAAGCAAGGAAGCTGATTCATGAATAGCTCCGCCCAACATTGCTGCTGTACTACGAATAGCTCTTTCAGGCAACGATGCCCCAAACATCAAATAACGATATACTTGATCGAACGCCGGCTCCCCTTCCGGTCGCGCGACCTGTTTGTTGACCTCTTGCTCGATTGCACTGGAATCATCCGCCTCTTGGCCACCGGATTCTTTATTTAAAGTCATCGAATAATATACTCAGTCTCAAAATCAATTGTTTATAGCCAAGCTAAATTACAAAAATTGTAAGCGAGAACCAATTGCGGTTCGCCGCAGCAATAATATGATTAACTAGCTCAGCGAACAACTATTTTCCCAAAATCACTCCGTCATGAACTCAATTAAACGTGAACTTCGCTCACCCCGCGAAATAAAGAAAATGAGAACCGCGGGACTTGTTGTCTGGCTGGCTCACCAAAAAGCTGCTCAAATTTTGCAGCCAGGTGTCACCACTGCAACCATCAACGAAGTCTATCGCAACGTGTTCTTGGAATTCAATGCGGAACCGCTGTTCTTAGGGTATGGTGCTCGCCCAGGAATTGAAGCATTTCCGGCAGAATCATGTATCTCCGTAAACGAAGAGGTTGTGCATGGAATCCCAGGGGACCGGGTGATTATCGAAGGTGATATTGTATCGGTTGACACGGGTTGTCGAATCTCTGGTTGGTGCGGTGATGCTGCCGTCACTCACGCTATTGGTAACATTTCAGAAGAATCAAAACGTCTCTTGGACATTACAAATGGTGTTTTGAATCTCGCCATTGAGTTGATGGGACAAAAATCACGGTGGAGTGAAGTTTGCAAACCAATGGAACAATATGTTCAGGAGGCTGGATTTTTCGTCGTGGAGGACATGGTAGGGCACGGCATAGGCAAAGAGCTTCACGAGTCCCCTCAAGTCCCCAATTATTACAACGAATCAATAATGCAGGCAGAAGATTTCGAGCTAAAACCGGGAGCCGTGATTGCCGTTGAACCGATGGTCAACATTGGCACTCAACAACTTGAAACCCTGCGAGATGGCTGGACAGTTGTTACTGAGAATCGAAAGAACAGCGCGCACTTCGAACATACAATCGCGATCACCAAAACAGGCCCTGTCCGTTTAACGGGACCACCAAACGACGAAGAACTCGCCAGCCTGCCGGCCTGGGTTCAGGATAAATCAAAATGGGTCACTTGGTAGCAAGCCACACAAACGCTCAGAAAATCCCAGTCTATTTGATGCTTGCGTCACTCGCCTTATTTTTGTTTTTTTCCGAGGGCGTTTCACCCACACTCTCTGCTTGCAAATAGGGCTCACTTTTTTCGTATAGCATCAACCGTGCCTGAAACGGTTGGGTTTCAGTTTCCTCCTCCGCACCAACCAAACCAATCACTTTTTGCTGAGTTGCTTTTGCCGCGTCAAAATCACCTTTTGCTGCCTCGCAAGCCGCCAAAGTATCAAGATTAATCGCAGTATCCCCACCTAAGGCAACTGCTTTTGTTGCCATCGTTAAAGCACCGTCAAAATCTCTTATTTCCGCTTGAGGACAGGTGGCAAGAACCCAGGCTAGTCGCTGACAGGCTACGGCGGACTCAGCTACCTGATTCGCCGCCCGATAGTCATCAGCACTCTCTTGCCAACGCCCCATCGCTTGATACAAATCGCCACGATTCACCAACGCTTCAGCACTTTTCGGCTGCAGCTTAATTACAGATTCAAAATCGGCAAGAGCCATGGGGAATTTACCTAAAGAAAGCAAAGCCAACCCACGCCCTGTGATTGCCTGAGCATCATCTGAATTCAATCGGATTGCAACATTATAGTCTTCCACGGCGTAATCAAATTTCCCGGTCTGATACAAAACTTCAGCGCGGTTAAACCATCCGTTCGCAACATCGGGCTTAAGCTTGATAACACTTGTAAAATCTGCGAGCGCTTTTTCATAATCTTCGTTGGCAACGCAGGCAATTCCTCGCGACATCCATGAACGATATCGTTCAGGTGCAGCGACGATGGCAGCATCAAAATCCTTCATGGCATTTTCCATCGCCGATTGATACTGTTGATTTCCAATTCGCTTCAACTGAGTCGCCATTTCGTAATGTCGCTCACCTCTTCGGTTCAAGCCCCACCCAGTAAGAGAAACAACGTATTTTCTATTCTCAGCGGACAACTCAACTTCTAACACACTCTCACACTGAGCCAAAAAAGCGGTAAGGTCTTTGGTTGTTTTAACCGTTTTCGTCGCATCGTAAATTGCCCGCACTAACTTGTTTTGATCGACTGGCTCTACACTGCTATCCTCTTGTGCCCTAACGGAACTCAGCGAAGAAAACGCGACGGCCAAGGTGCAGAATACCGAGAAAAACACTCGTAAATTTCTACTTGCACTGTGCTGCTGAATCGACATCATGATCCCTCCGTGGAATGTGTGATAAATATATTTTGGCGGGTCGAATAATTTGCCCAACTCGAAAACCAAACTTTCGGCTCTAGAATCAAATATTACGCTTGCGGCTCCGTCATCCTCATCGCGTCGAGCGCTTCCTCAAGCGTATCTAAAGGAAGAATCTCTTGCTCAATACAAAGCTCTCGAATTGTCTTACCGGTTTTAAAGGCTTCTTTCGCGAGCTTCGCAGCGCGTTCGTAACCAATATGAGGATTGAGGCTCGTGCACATCGACAGGCTCTTTTCCACGAACGACTCGCACGCCTCAATATTGGCTTCCATATCCGCAGCACAAAAGTCAACAAACGCGTTAATACCCCGCGACAACAAATGAATACTTTCCAATGTCGTTTGACACATGACCGGCATCATAATATTTAACTGAAACTGGCCACCGCCTGCCCCACTGATGGTTATTGTTTGATCATTTCCGATGACACGCGCCGCAACCTGCATCATGCTTTCACACAACACTGGATTTACTTTACCCGGCATTATCGAACTTCCTGGCTGTCGTGTTGGCAACGCTAATTCGTAAAAACCGCAACGCGGCCCTGACCCTAGCCATCGAATATTGTTTGTTACATTAAACAAAGTCGAAGCAATTGTTTTTAGATGGCCATGACAATCCACCAGCCCGTCCCGCTGTGCGTTTGCTTCAAAATGGTTTACCGCCTCAACAAATGCGATCCCCGTTGTTGATGCCAGTTCAGCCGCAACTCGACCTCCAAATTCTGGATGCGTATTTATTCCTGAACCAACAGCAGTTCCCCCGACCGGCAGTTCACAAACAGCCTCAACGGCCTGCCGCGCGCGGCCGATCGACAACTCAATCTGCCGGGCCATACCACCAATCTCTTGGCCTAAACGAAGCGGAGTCGCATCCATTAAATGTGTGCGGCCAATTTTGATAACCTGATCCCACTGAACCGCCTTCTCTTCAAGCGTCTTTTTAAAATACTCCAATGCTGGAATAAGGGATTCTGTAATTTCCATCGCGACCGCTACATGAATCGCTGTTGGAAACGTATCATTTGTACTCTGCCCCATGTTAACGTGATCATTGGGGTGTATCGGCTTTTCAGCCGCGAACCGATCTCCACCGGCAATCTCAATCGCACGATTCGATATCACCTCGTTAACATTCATATTGCTGGACGTGCCCGATCCCGTTTGAAAAACGTCAATCGGAAACTGATCATCTAACTTGCCGGAAACAACGTCCTGGCATGCGGCTAACATTGCGGAAACCTGATCATCGCTAAGCGGATTTTTCCCCGTCCCCGTCAATTTATTGAGGTCTCGATTTGCAATGCCACAAGCAGACTTAACTCGCCCCATAGCGTGAATCATTGCCGGTGGCAGACGCCATCCGGAAACTGGGAAATTTTCTACCGCTCGCTGGGTCTGAGCGCCATAATACGCTTGAGCTGGAACCATAATGGTTCCCATTGAATCTTGCTCAGCCCGTAAATCGTCCGCCATGATGTGGTCTTTCTCGATGTCGCATTAATATTTTTAAAACTTCGCGGTATTGAAAGGGTTGTGATTTCGAAAAATCACGCGAGACCTTAAACTATTCAGTCCGCTGGTTGTGCGTATCCACAATCTACAACGACTTAACCACGAATTATTCTCGGGTTCCACTATCATATCGATTTCACAAACTCGTTGAACCTCGGTTTTGATTTTCTCCCTTCGTTTGTAGTTATAAGTGTCAAATTTACCAATTCTGTTTAGACTCCAACGCTATCACTCCCATTCAAGGCCAAACACATGGACTTTCAGGCAATCCGCAAAGAATACGAAAACCATGGCATTCTTGAATCAGAACTGACTCCGACCCCGATGCCCCTGTTTAGACAATGGTACCAACTGGCCGTCGAGAAATGCCCCGGCCCGTGGTTTGAGCCCAATGCGATGGCCCTTGCGACATCGGACCTTAAAGGAAACGTAACCAACCGCATCGTCCTTCTTAAGCAGGTGGAGGACGACACGATCAGTTTTTTCACGAATTACGAGTCTGCCAAGGGGCAGCAATTAAGCGAGAATCCCCAAGCTTCTGTTGTTTTCAATTGGCCCTATCTCGGGCGGCAAATCCGAATCCGGGGAATCGTTGAACGAACCAGCCGTTCAATCTCTGAAACCTACTTTCATTCTCGGCCACGTGGTTCTCAAATCGGTGCGTCCGCTTCACTGCAATCATCGGTCGTCTCCTCTCGACAAGAACTCGACTCACGGAAAATTACCATTCAGGACAAACACCGCGATCAGGAAATCCCGCTTCCCGACAACTGGGGTGGCTACAACATCACCCCTACAGAAATTGAATTTTGGCAGGGACGGCTCGACCGAATGCACGACCGGATTCTCTACAAAAACGACAATGGATGGTCTTCAGTGCGACTATCCCCTTAAAAGAACGAACGGCGACGATTGGCCGTTGCCCCATTTCAAGTTCCCTGACACTCTATTATTAAAAACATGAATAGAGTTTGGCTGGCTTTAATGCCCCGGGCTTTCGCTCTCAACTTTTGCCAACCTTGGTCCTCGCGGCCCCATCAAAACAATTTGGCGATCCTTCAAAAAATAATCTGTGGATGCGATCACCGCATATCCTGATGGCAAGCGTCGCTCAAGCTCCTCCCGAAAATCTTCGGTGGTTAAAATTGCTCCTTCCGGATACGTTGAAAGAAACTGCTCTAACGACGGCCTCGCTTTCGCTTTCCAAAAACCACTTCGCTCTAACCAGGAGCTGTCATTGGAAGCCAACACTCCCGAGGGTTCCTGCGACAGTTCATAGATTGGCTGGCCCGCATAGAACACCCAACTCGATTCGAGCCCACCAAAAGAAGCGACCGGAACATCGCTCTCGATCGCGTCCAGAACAACTCGACTGGTCTGCTCCTTACCAACGGATACTGTTCCAAAACCAAACAGGCCCACGCAAAAAAACAATGCCATCACCGAAAAGATAGGAGCGATCCATTGGTATTGATTTTTGGCCAGTGCATAAATCAAACCTAATCCACCGAGGATTGGAATCGCCCCGAGTGCTGCTAACCAAGCCTGACTCGGCAAGTACTTTGCCGTCGCCCACCCACCCCCAATGGTGATTAACAATCCCGCCAACAACAAACCTCCCAATGCCGCAGCAAACCATTTTTGATCGACCTTTGATCGACCTTGTGCAAACTGACAAAGATAAGTTGCTGTCAATACGGCCAATGCTGGATAACACGGAGTCACATAGCTCGGAAGCTTTGTTTGTGCAATCGTGAAGGCTACTACTTGAACACCAACCCAGCACAACATCAAGCAAGAAGACACCCTGGCCCCTGATAGGCTAACCGTCGAATTGTCCGTCGTTGTTGAGCCACTCTTCAACAGCCCCACCGCGACCGGCCCCCAAAATACGGACCATGGAAAAAATCCGACCAGAATTGCAACAGGATAAAACCAAATGCCACCTGAGTGATTCTCCAGAGACTCGGTTGCACGACCGAAATGCTCCCCGAGAAAAAACAAACGGGTGAAATCTCCGCCCGTTCGCTGATCGACCATGATGTACCACGGCAGCGCAATAACCAAAATAAGGAGCGCTCCGGTGATCGGCCGCATCGTCCACAGAGTTCTCAAAAAATGTGACGGATGAAACGTCCTAAAGCAGTTGACGAAAAATTTCAACACGGGCC
>JAPOIJ010000209.1 GCA_029979005.1 Planctomycetota bacterium
GGGGGCGACTTTGGATCGCCGAAACACAGGACTACCCTAATGAACTCAAGCCAAAAGGCCAATGGCGAGATCGAATTAGAATTCTTGAGGATACCGATGGAGATGGGCGAGCTGACCGATTCACGATATTCGCAGAAGGACTAAGTATTCCAACCGCGATGGCATTCTCAGACGGCGGTCTGATTGTTCAAGATGGTTCAGTAACTAAATTTTTCAAAGATACCAATGGAGATGATGTTGCGGATGAAAACAGAGTGCTTTTCACCGGTTGGTCACTCGGTGACACTCACGGCGGCGTGAGCAACTTCCAATACGGACTAGACAATCACATTTGGGCGATGCAGGGCTACAACAGTTCAGCGCCGGTCGGGAAGTCAGAGAAAGGCCAACGTTTTCGACAAGGATTTTTCCGTTTTACCCCCGACGGGGAAAAACTGGAATTTCTTCGATCCACCAACAATAACACTTGGGGACTTGGAATTAGCGAGGAGGGGATCATTTTCGGCTCGACGGCCAATGGCAACCCAAGCGTCTACATGCCAATTCCAAATCGCTATTACGAAAAGGTCCGAGGGTGGACTCCTTCCTTAGTTCTCGGTTCGATCGCCGATACGCACAAATTTGCCCCCATCACCAAAAATATTCGACAAGTCGACTGGCACGGAGGTTATACCGCTGCAGCAGGGCATGCTCTTTACACTGCTCGAGAATACCCCGAGGAGTACTGGAACCGCGCGGCCTTTGTCAACGGACCAACCGGCCATTTGGTGGGCACTTTTGTACTCAAACCGGAAGGCACTGATTTCACCTCTACCAGTCCCTTCAATCTCTTTGCCAGCGACGATGAGTGGACGGCACCGATCATGTCCGAAGTGGGTCCCGACGGCAATGTTTGGGTGATCGACTGGTACAACTACATCGTGCAACATAACCCGACACCACGTGGATTTGAAACGGGGAAAGGGAATGCTTATAAATCAGACCTTCGAGATAAAAAACACGGGCGGATCTACCGCGTCGTCTACGGCGGCAAACCGTCAAAATCAATAATTGATCTTGAAGCTGCGTCCCCGCAACAGCTCGTCAAAGCACTGACCAATCCCACCATGCTGGTGCGCAAACACGCCCAACGATTACTGGTCGAACGAAATCAAACGGATGTGGTGGATTCCTTGATTCAACTCGTTAACAATCGAGGGGTAGATCCGATTGGCCTTAACGTCGGTGCAATCCACGCACTCTGGACCCTCGATGGCCTCGACCAATTCAATGGAAGTAACACCGATGCCGAGTCCGCGCTCGTGAGGGCTTTAAGCCATCCATCGCGCGGTGTTCGCCGAAATGCGATTCAGGTTTTACCCGAATCAACAGAATCAACTAAACAAATTCTGACGCTCGGTTTACTAAATGACCCGGAAGCTCAAGTCCGTCTTGCCGCATTGCTCAGTCTCTGCGACCTACCTCCACTACCACAAACGGGAAAGGCTCTTGTCGACATGTGGAAGCAACAGGCTCAATACCGGGATCGCTGGACTCCCGATGCCTTTACTGCCGCCGCCGCTTCCAATGACTCATACTTTTTACAATCCATTGTTGAGTTTGATTCTCCTGACCCAGAACTCCTAAAGACGGTTGAGGTTGTTTCTGAACACTACGCCCGTGCAGGCGATTCAACGGAATTACCCCAATTGATTAGTCAATTGAAAGAAGCAGATCCCAAACTACTAGACTCTTTCGTTACCGGTTTGAGCCAAGGGTGGCCTCGCGAAAGGCCACCATCTCTGGACAAACGCCTCGAAAATAATCTAAAGCTATTGGTGGAAAAACTCACGCCGAACAATCGAAGTACGCTTGTTAAGCTTGCCCAGAACTGGGGCAGCGTCGAATTCGCAGCCTATGCTGACAAGGTCTCCAAAGATTTACTGGCGCGAGTTGACAACGCTAAGCTAAGCCTTGTCGAACGAATAACCGCCGCACGAGAATTAGTCGAATTTCAATCCAACGTTGATACCACCGTCAGGAATCTCCTGAGTCGAGTCAACTCGCAAGTTGAACCAGAACTTGGAACAGGCATCGTAGAAGCATTGACGCTGAGCCGTTCCAAGCAAGTCGGGCCAGAGCTCACCTCAAGAATTCGTAGCCTAACGCCTAAAATCCGCAGAGCGGCCATCGCGGTTCTACTAAAACGCCCCGAAGCGACAGATTCATTATTGACATTAATTGAGAGAGGCAACCTTCTACTTTCAGAACTCACGCTAGAACAAAAACAAACGCTTAACAGTCACCCCATCTCTCAAACTCGCGCCAGAGCGAAAACCATTCTCGAACAAGGCGGAGCACTTCCTAATGCCGATCGGCAAAAGGTCTTACTCGAGATGATGCCCGTCGCCATGGTTTCCGGAAACGCAGCCGCCGGGAAGACAATTTTCAAAGATCAGTGCGCTAACTGTCACAAACATAATGGAGAAGGTGCGGAAATTGGCCCCGATCTAACCGGTATGGCCGTCCACCCCAAACAGGAATTGTTAACCCACATTATTGATCCAAGCCGAGACGTTGAGGGGAATTACCGTCGATACACTGTTACCACACTAGACGGCCTACTCATTAATGGATTACTTGCGGCTGAGTCAAAGACGTCGATCGAACTGTATGACGAAAAAGGGAAAAAGCAAGTCATCTTGAGGGAAGATATTGACGAGTTGGCTGGGTCTACCAAGTCAATCATGCCGGAAGGTTTCGAAAAACAAATTTCTAAAAAGGATATGGCCGACTTATTAGAGTTCTTAACGCAAAGAGGGCAATTTGTACCCGTCTCTTTACGGAAAATTGCAACGATCTGCAGTGACACCCCTATGTTCATAGGCAATGGCGATGCTGAAAAGCTAATTTTCAAAGATTGGAATGCAAAAAATTTCAAAGGCGTTCCGTTTCAATTAATCGACCCAAAAGGCGGAACGATTCCCAACGCTATCGAGCTGTTTGGACCACTCGGCAACGTTAGCAGGAAGATGCCCAAATCAGTTGAATTCCCGTGCGTCGGTAATATAAAAGCCATCCACATGCTCGGTGGGGTTGGCGGCTGGTCATTCCCATACAGCCGGGACGAGACCGTTTCTATGATCGTGCGTATTAAATATGAGGACGGTAATACTGAAGACCATCAATTGATTAATGGGCAACACCTATCCGACTACATTAATCGAACCGATGTTCCAAAATCGGAATTCGCATTCGCGGTTCGGAATCAACAGATCAGATATCTGTCAATCGTCCCCAAACGGAATGCACCAATCGAATCTGTCCAATTAATCAAGGGACCTGACAAGACGGCCCCCGTAACCATCGCGATCACACTGGAAACAAAATGAGCCCTGCATGATTTCGATGAATGAAATCGTGAGTCCCAGGACTATTGAACGCTCACAAATTCGTCGACCGGCCAAAACAAAAAAAAGAGCCACCAAACTTGCCTTGCGGGATCATTCAATCATACCCAAAGACAATCCAGTGGCTCTTGTTACGGTCAAGTATCTTCAGCTAGACCGCAGGAATAGTTTCCCCTACGGTGTCGGCTCTTTGCCATCCACCCAGGGTCCCGCTAATTTCATGTAGTCAGGCTCTTCCAGAACACTCCCTTTATCGCCGCCTTGCCATCCAGGAATATGATGTGGTTTAGCTCGCTTTTCAGACATCTGTTCCCAATTCTTCGCCCAGGATGGATTGGTGTCGCTGACGGTATAATTTTCATCGTCAAAGAAGAACACCTTACCTTCGCGGTAACTCTGGGCTCCCAGAATAACGGTTGTGATTGCCGCTGCACCAAGCAATGGATCGTTGTTGCACATCGACGGATCATCGGCATACATTGCCTCCAACCAATTTTTAAAGTGGGCATAAGTCGTGTCTTCTACCCTCTCCGTCGGAATTCGCTCATCTTTGAGTTTGCTATTGCGAGTCACCTGAGGACGTTCGGGAATATAGTCAAACCCGGCAAACTTCTCGCCTGTCCCGAAAACTAATGAACCGAAATGACCGCGAATAAGCTGTTTAATGGGCGTGTTCTGGCAAGCCATCGTCGCGGTAACCAAACCTTGGACACCCTCTTTAAAATCAGCAACCACCGTGGCTACATCAGGAACATCTCGACCGTCATACTCAAGAAAGATACCCCCTGCTCCACAAACTCGCCCCGGGAATCGAAGCCCCGTGGCCTTCAACATTGTTGTCGTCCGGTGAACGAATAGATCGGTAAACATCCCTGATCCGTAAGGCCAAAAACGGCGCCACTGTTTATACTTGGCGCGATCGAAATCTTCATATTCCGCCAGACCTTCTGCTACGCCCAACCACTTTTTCCAATTGATGTTTTTGGGATTCATTTCCGGCTCAAGGGCATAGTACCGCCATTGCCCCATCGCTGAGTTACGGAAGAATTCGGTTTGATAGGTTAGAACTTTACCTAACTTTCCGGCGGTCAACATGCCATTGACCTGGTCCCACAATGGTAGACTTGTCGACTGCACACCTACTTGCATCACTTTGCCAGATTTCTGCCAGGCCTTCATCACATCGATTGCTTCAGTGACAGTCTTGGTCATCGGCTTTTCGCAATAAACGTGAATTCCACGTTGCAGACAATCGATCGTTTGTTTCGCGTGCCAGTGGTCTGGAGTTCCAATACAAACACCATCGAGATCTTCTTTCTCAATCATCTCGAGGTAATCTTCGTATTGCGTTGGCTTGAACCCCGTTTCCTTCTTAATATATTCCGCCGCCCGCTCAGCATGTTTGTTGTAGACATCACAGACAGCCACTAACTCAATTTTTTCACCTTCCACCTGAAGCTTTGCCAATCGCTTGACATGAGCTCCAAATCCTCGGCCTCCGGGGCCGATAAAGCCAATTCGCAAATTAGCATTTGAACCAGCGGGCGCAGCGGCCTTTGACGTTCCTGATAAAACCGAGGAAGCAGCGATCGCACCTGCGGTCGTCTTTAAAAATCCACGGCGATTAGATTGTTTATTTGACATTATTGATTACTCCAAAATTCGAAAGATCCTATGGAGAGTTTATCGCAAGCGCAAGCAACTTTCCACACAATCAAAAGCAAGTAGCAAATAATACTACAAATAGCTGGGAGGTCTCCCGAGAGCATTCTACGACATCCACTCTGGTCACCAACCAAGTGTTACCATAAACATCGGCCGAACAAATCAGCCCCCAGAACCGTTCATCGGAAGTACCAAATTACAAACCCAGTTAGGTTTGCGAATTAGTTTTCCAGTGTAGATGCGAACCGATAAAGAAATCCGCCCGTTGATTGGTTCGCTGCAGATCTTGAAGCACACCTTTTCCTCCATCCATCAAACAGACAACGCCTCTACCGCGGTCTACAACTACGGTTGACGGGGACGGTTCGTTTGTCCAAGATAATCGCGTAACTGTTCTTATTCGATGTAGTCGCAATGTCATCAAACAAGCGTTTTTTCTGCGTTCGCGGATTTATGAAATCCGGTACTAACTGGCTTGGCAGCCTTCTTAGCAGTCACGAGACTATCAGTGTGGTGGGAGAATTCCACTGGGATCAGGTCGTTTCGGCATTCAACAATAACCTGAAACAACTACCTATCTATCAGGATGAGGCTGCTAAAACGACCGCACGGGATAATTTTGAGCGAATGATTCGCCAGACAGTCGAGAGCTATGCCGAACCAAGTGCAACAGTCATTGGCGAAAGAACGCCCACAACCCTTATCCCCATTCCTGTCAGAAATGTCCCCCATATTTCAATCCGTCGGGATGGTCGCGATGTTCTTGTCAGTCGCGTCTTCCACCTCTACAACAATCCCGAAACGACTCCTTTATTCGATCGAATCCCCGAGATGAAGACAACCCTTCAAAAATTCAAGGCCGACCCGTGGCACTTTCAGAAACACCCCGAGGAGTTACTTTGCCATCAAGAAATGGTGCAAATTTCGATCAGGTTTTGGACGGAACACTTAGAGCGGGACGAACTTGCCGTTTCGCTGTACCCGAAGTTGAAAGTAAAATTTGTACGTTATGAAGACCTGCACCGCGATGTCAATCAGGAACGAAAGAAGCTATTTGAGTTCCTTGATGTCGATCCAACTAAAGCGTCGAAAATCCACGGCAACCTCAAGGCTGGATTTAAAAAAGAAAGACCATCCGAATTTCTGCGCAAAGGCTCCATTGGGGATTGGACGAATTACTTTACAGAACAGAATAAAGAAATATTTAAGGAATACGCTGGCAAACAATTAATTCAATACGGCTACGAAACTTCATTCGATTGGTAAAAATTCGAACCATGGCTACCCCACCTTCCCCAGAACAACCGACATCGCCCGCGGACGCGTCCTCATCCGAAACTGAGGGTGAGGCTCGTGAACCTACAATCCACTTGGATCAATTTTTAAAAACCTGCGGTGTCGCAACCGGCGGTCAGGCCAAACGTTTAATTCAAGGTGGCGAAGTAACTGTCAATGGCGAACTTGAAACAAGACGTCGGCGTCAGCTCCGAGTTAACGACGAGGTGGAACTCGATGGCGTGGTTTACGTCGTGGCACTTAGCTGAATGCGACCATGAGCATTCCGCCACAATTAATTCTTAAATTGCCTTGTGCGAATCACCAAGAAATTCTTCCATAAATTCGATGGCACGTTCCAGCGGAAGATCAACGTGCGGCCCAACCGTATCAGATTCGAGTTGCTGGTCAGTCTTAGCTTCAATTAGCTTCGCTTCCATTGCTTCCATATTCAATTGACTAATTTCCTGAACCATCTCAAGCTGTTCAGGCGTCAACAGCCCCTTCAATTCACGGACA
>JAPOIJ010000111.1 GCA_029979005.1 Planctomycetota bacterium
CCGGACGACGGGCTCCATTTGAAATTTTATTTTGGTTTACCATCATTGGAATCGTCGCGATTTCTCTTTTGAATTCCGACAGCACTCCAATTTTAGCTACCAGCGAGTTCATTATTGGCCTGACAGTCATGTCTGGCCTTGTAATCGCTTCATATATCTACCGACAAAAAGTTAAAATCAGTTGGGCCTGCTTCGCGGCTACCGGGTTGTTGGTGGTTACCCTCTCAACCCATCGATTAATTCCTACCATCTCAGTTGATCGCTCAATCCACTATGCTGCCAGTCAAGTTAAAAATACTGACGAATTTGATTCGGCGCCAATTGTGTTCTTCGGTCGAGAAACGTATGGTTCCGCGATCACTCTTAATCCAGATGACATCGTCACCTTTTATTCCAGCGAGGCGAACTCACTCGCTCGGTTCATTGAAAAGAACCCGCACACCATCGTTGTTGCGGGCGAAAACGAAATGAACATTCTCCGCCATGAACTCCCGTGGACAATCGAAATCGAGGAACGTGAGGATGCTCGCCACCTTTACGTAACACGTCCGCAACATACCCACCCGGCTTCCGTTGCGAAACAACCGGTTGGAAATGTCGTTCGGTAACTACTGGGAAAAAAGTAAAAACCAGCCAATCATCAATGATGGAATCAACGATCCTTCAGCTTCCCTTCTGAACACTCATTAGAATTCCCACACTAAGCTTGTGGGCACATCGTTCCGCAGAGCTTGATTTCCTCTGCTCGCATTATGCCGATGGTGCATATTCCGTCTTATTTAGCTCCGCCTCGATCATGCGGCGCACACCAACTCCTTCACAGAAGCCAAACGCCAATCGGTGACCTCTTCTAATACGCTCTGAAGGGTATATGGGGAATGATTACCCTTATAATCGGCGCGACCCAAACAGGTGGCTCAACTACGTAACCATTCAACTTTATCTAGGCCTACGTTTCGTTTTTATCACGCAGGTTTTACCAAATGGTGTATTTTTCCAACATCACCAACGGATGATGGTGAAGTATGGCGAATCCCCACAATTCTGAGAAACGCAGGCTCTCAAATGACAAAAACTAAGCAAGATCTTAAACGACTGGACGAAACTGGCGAACGCAAAGGCGACCGACGCAAAAAGAAGACAAAGGCCGAGGCTGCCGCCAGTGCCCCCGTTGTCGAGCGACGAAAAGTAAAACGACGACGCCAGATCGACCCCACCACTTGCGAACGAGAATACTCTGACGCGGAAATCGAGTTCATGCATGCGATGGATGAATACAAACGATCAAGCGGACGCATGTTCCCAACGTGCAGTGAAATCCTTGAAGTCTTGTTGAAAATGGGCTATCGCAAAACTGCCGATGCTCAAGAAATTTACAACCCAGAGCAATCTTCAGAAACTCAGGACGACGAAGACACCAGCTCGATAGAAGAGCAGATCGCCTAACCCCACGCGAGTCCTTAGCTTGAAAACACATATAACACGCGTGGCGACAGCCATGCGTGTTTTTTAATTCAATCATTTGATTTACCAAAGTGATAGCACCTGACACACTCCCTCCCAGTCAGGTTTCAATAAACACGAAAATAATGCCTCCAGCCGCCACGCAAAAGCATACGGTTCCCATTGGAATTGACGTCATTTAGCCAATTGAATACCGTTCGTTTATCTCGCGAATGGCGTTTCAATCAATCAAATCAAGCGATTGAGACAAGGTGTGTACTTTCCCCGATTTTGACGGTCTATGATCCCCAAGTTGTTAACACGATACGTCATGTGGGAGTTCACCAAGATTTTTATAATCTCGGCTTGCTCGTTCGTTCCGTTGATCCTTTTGCTCGTGGTTACACGGGAAGCCCAATCCGAGAAAATCAGTCCCTTCCTCGCGATTCAAGCGCTTCCTTTTTTGGTCCCCAAAGCACTTTCTTATTCGCTACCTCCGATCTGTTTATTTACAGTTTGTGTCGTCTTTGGACGCATGTCAGCTGAACATGAGGTCACGGCAATCCAAGCCATGGGAATCCATAAGTCAGTTCTTTTTTTCCCTGTCATTGTCCTCGCCTTTCTAGTCAGTCTGTTGTCCATTTGGCTTAACGACATTGATGCTTCATGGGGTTTTCATGAAACGACAAAATTTGTGAATTCATCCTTCGAAGAAGTTATTCTCGAAGGACTCCGGACAAATGGAGAGTTTGAACGTGGAAACGTCAGAATCGAGGTGGATGATCTCGAGATGGATAGCGGCGGTGCACGTTTAATCACACCCACCATCGTAAAACAACACGACGAAGACGCTAAAAAAAGGCTTCACATCGAAGCCGAGGACGCCCGACTCAAAGTCATTCCGACTGAGGGAAAAATCAGGATAGTGTTTACCGATCCCGTTATTGTTCACGATGGCTTTCGCCTCAGTACACCTGGTGAAGACGTCGTAGAATTCCAGATCCCAAACAATGACCAGGACAGCCAGTTCGAAAATCCGGATCATCTTTACATGAGCCAAATTAGAGACAACAAAATAAAACAAGTTGCGCTCATTAAAGAACTCGAAAAATCAAACGCGAATATTGCGGCTCAACAACTCCTCACCGGAGATTTGCTCGGACTTACGAATGTAGCCTGGGAAACCAGAGCTCAGGAATTAGAAAAAGCCAACCATCGGCTATCTCGCCTGAATCTCGTCACGCCTCGCAGGTGGGCTAGTGGATTTGCCTGCCTCGCCTTTGCAGTCATCGGTATTCCTATCGCTTTGAAAATGAAGACCGTTAACTACACCTCCGCATTTGGCATGTGCTTTCTCCCAATTCTGATCGTCTATTACCCGATTTTCGAAACCACTCTCAATGCCTGCAAAGAGGGAACTTTACACCCCTACGGAGTATGGACGAGCAATCTGTTAGCGATTGGACTGGGAGCAATATTGCTCTACCGAGAATCAAAAATCTCTTAATTTCAACGCCTCAGCATTTGTTGAGCATCTAAAAATTAAGACTCGGAAACCTTTGGTTCAATCTTGTCCTGATAATAAGCACGCCATTCATAACACTGCTTACTTCCCGTTTCAAAATCTCGACAAACTCTCGGTCGATATTCATGATGCATACACTGACGCGATTCATGGCTGTACCAAATACACGCTCCGTCAAAGGTCGAGGGATCATCTCCATACTCAGGCAATTGATAACTCTGCCTATACTCTAACCACTGCTCACGCAAATCATCCGGAAGCGCATGCCAATAACTTTCACCCGGGTGCCCCTCCAGTAGCTCCTTCAGCCTTCGTGGATCCCTTTTAACCTGTGCTGCCAGTGTTGAATCTGATCGGATCTCGGCTTCAGTCAGTGGCGCTCGAGGAGTTTGAAATGCGGGGTATCCCATATGCAGGCAACAAACGCCACAGCCTTCGCAATCCGCAATCACTCTTAACGCAGTTGACTCACTTTTGCTTCCCTGACCCGCCATTAACGCCAACTCCCCGAATGATAAATCACAACTGGAACAAAGATCGCGAGCATGCGTGACCTGTTATGCCCATCGACAATTCTCTGCGACGAAATTTTATCTTACTGTTATTGCCGCGTACATAGTGTGAGTTTTGCCTTCTTCTCAAGAGCTCAACGCTAAAAACGAACTAATTGCCACCCCGCCAGGAACCGCTTTACCGACATCCAAGTGCACAACCCTTTGAAATAACTCGCCAATAGAGCAACCTAGCTCAAAAGCCAGCGAGCATCCTCAAGAATTAAATCCAAATCTTGTTTCAGCGGTCACCGGTACCACCGATATGTTTTGCTATTTTGAATATTTCTGGAATTCTAAAAGGCCGTGGAGCTGATCGCACCCGTTTCTCCTCAGCCAACTATCCGGCTATGACCAGAGGTAGGTGAGAAGCCTGAAGACACGGTTTGCGATTTAAAATCTACATCCGTGCAGCCCGCCAGTTTCACTTTGACACAATCGCCTGACCAATCATGCCGATCAACAGACGGACATCCACTGGTTTTCGCATCACCTTCCAGGTTCCAGCTTCCATCGCCCGACGGTCACCGTCCTCGCCTGCATAAGCGGTCACCATGATCGCCGGCACATCTGGTCGGAACTCATGAATTTTTTCAAGCAGTTCCACGCCGTCCATCCCGGGCATCTTAAAATCGAGCAAACAAAGATCGAGTCGCTCGGCTCCGCCAGATTCATCTTCGGAGAGCTTTTCCAACGCTTCTTGTCCACTCGCGGCAGTAATTATTTCATAGCCCAGTTCCGACAAAATATCCGAGAGATTAGCGAGAATATCGAGATCATCGTCGACGATTAAAATACGGTAAGAGTCTGTCATGGAATTCCGGTAACGTTGCGGTATTGACCAAAGAGTATTGCACTAGGCCTTGATTAATTCAAATCGTTGTTCGAAACAAAGTAATAACATCGGCAGCTTTTTAATTACCCAACTTCGCACCAATCAACTTCGTACTTCATCAAGATCGCCCCGATTGAGAGAAATCCCAAATTCACTTCCGACTCCAATCTCACTCTCTACAGAGAGACTTCCTTGATTTTTTTCAACTATCGCCCGGGTAATCGACAGCCCGAGGCCCATTCCCCGAGCCTTCGTCGTAAACAACGGTTCGATAATATTTTTGAGGTTTTCGCTCGCAATCCCGACCCCCGAGTCTTTAATCGAAAAAACAACTTGCAGAGCGGACACTTTCGAGCCGATCGTCAACACGCCGCCATCGGGCATCGCATCGCGGGCGTTACGGATTAAATTCCGGAACGCTATGGCTATCTGCCGTTCATCAACCATTACATCGGGCATTCCCTCTTCAAACGAGAAAACGACATCGAGGATTTCCGGCAAACGAAGCGAAGACACAACCGTCCGCAGCAACGGTTCAATCGCAACCGGACGCAAATTAGCTTCCGGCATGATTGCTACATCAGCGAGCGCAGTAATTACATTATCAACCGTCGAAACCTGCCGATCTATCCGTTCAAGATGCTCTCGCACTTTTTCAGTGGAAGGATTTTTAGCATTGAGTAAGAAATAGGCGGATGTTTTTACCGCGTTGAGAGGATTGCGAATTTCATGTGCAATTCCTCCAGCGACTTTTCCCAACGTTGAAAACTTCTCGCTCCGCATTAACTGATCCTGAGCCCGACGCAGTTCTTCGGTTTTCAATGCAACCTGCCGCTTCAACTCATCCTGCATCTCTGCCTGTTGCTGATTCACGCGACGCTCAGCAAGCTTATGCTCGGTTACATCCAAAACGGTTGCCACGAATACCGATCTTGAAAGAAAAGAGGAACGCTGCAGGTTGACCATCACCTCATAGGGCGAGCCATTTTTTCTAACATGCTCGGTCTCAAATTGAAGACTCTCAGTTGCCCCTTGCAGAAGTGGCTTTACCAATTCTTGAAAGGCGTCCATTGAGAACGAGGGGTTGATATCAACAGGTGTCATCTCGGCTAACTCGCTCGAGCTGTAACCTAGATTGTTTCGCGCCGCCAAATTAACAAATACGAATTTAAGATCCAACGCATCGAGAATGTAGGTTTCGTTAAATGATTCCTCGATGATTCGACCTAGCGATTCTGTTTGTTCTCCAGCATACTGGCTGTGCGCGCGTTCCCGAACGAATACCGCAAAAGACTGCTCGCCGTCCGTTCGCATTTCTCTGACAGTAACGTCGACGAAGAGCGAACTTCCCTCTTTGTTCAGTGCCGTCAATTCCAGTCCGGTTCCCGCTGCCACTGCCCGGAGTTCGTCTACTCGAGCCAATCCGCGTTCCGTCTGTTCGCAAGATAGCGACGGAATCAACACGAAAATATCCTGCCCAACCAATTCAGTTTTCCCATAACCGAATAAACATTCAGCCGCTGGATTCACCGTATTTACGACCCCCAGTTCGTTTACCGAGAAGATTGCGTCGGCCGCGCTCTCATGAATCGCATGGAGCGTTTTATAACGCAAGTCAATTTCGTCGATCGGTTCCACGATTTCTTCTTTTTGGTGAATAATGGCAAACAGGTAGTCTTATGATAACAAGATTATTTCTTTATGCCGCTGGCAGGCTCAAATTTCAAAACAACAATTTACTTAGCACTCACGGGCGACAACATTTAGAACCCAAGCACGCGCTCACTGTTTTACTTTTGAGAAAAGAGCCTCGATAGTTGGTCGATCGTGCGGTGTTTTACTTACGTGGTGAATTCTCACTATCCCTTCAGGATCCACCAAAACGTCACCACCTAACTGCCGCCAATCCTTTCCCGGTTTTCCCGGACGATGCCCACGTAACATCAGTCCGAGGTAACGCACCACAGAAGCTAAGCCGTAAATCGCAGTCCAACTTCCTCGCTCAAATCCATAGCGACGGTAAAGCGAACGATCGCTGTCCAGCAATAACGGCCACGCGGAACACAGGCCTTCCGCGTAAGGATTAGCAAGTTCTGGATCATCAAAAGTAATGACTTTGACTTCGATCCCTAATTCAACCATTCGGTTCTGCTCTTGCCGCAACTGCGACAAATGGACACGACACGGAGGTCACCCTAAATGTCGATGAAACACCAGTAATTGCCATCGCCCGAAAGAGTTCGTTGAGGTGTGTTCCCGCCCGAACGTATCCTTTAATTTGAATTCTGCTGCCTTCTGGCCTATCCAAGATTCCATTTCAACCCTCAAAATCACCCCACGGCAATCAGTCACCGCTGCCATCAGTCAATTCCACCAATGCCCTTAACCACTTCGAGTATCGATCAAGCATTTTGCTTTTGCTGGACAAAAGGAAGCTGGACAAAACTATTTTGATGTAGATTTAATAGTAAAAAAATTTCGAAACTACCGCTGCTTGGGCGAAGAAACAAAAAATTATTGCCAATTTATATCTGCTAACATAGGCTTCGTAAAATCAAGTCTTCTTAATTATGAGTTTCCCCAAAAAAGTTAGGAATATTTCCTGTGAACAAAGTCACTTCACCGCTTAAGATCGCTGAAACTTTGACCGCCCACTGGTCTCCTAAAATTGTCGGCGAAGTCGATGACGCCTACGTCAAAGTCGCAAAATTGCAGGGCACTTTTACCTGGCATGCTCACGATGATGAAGACGAGATGTTTTTTGTTCTCAAGGGACAATTAATCATCGAAATGGAAGAAGAATCGGTAACGCTCAATCAAGGCGAATTCTTTATCGTCCCCCGAGGTGTTCGCCATAACCCTATCGCTAATGAAGAATGCCTCGTTTTGTTATTTGAAAAGAAAACAACACTCCACACGGGCGGGGTTTTGCACGACAAAACGAAATCAATCGAGGATCAATTGAACCAAAATTAGAGGCCTGCGTTGAGATCGCAGTAATTCTGTCAGTTGCCATCACCGAGGTTCACTAGAATTCGTATGGCAAATATTTAGGTAGACAGCTAAAACCTGTGGGTAGCTTTAAACGAGACTGCCATGCTAAAAAAAATCTTTATTAACTGCTTCCTGGTAGGCTGGCTTTTAGTCCTAGCCATCGATTCCGCTCCCATTTTAGGAAAATGGCATCAGGATTTAAAAGATGAATTAGATCCCTACCTCGATGTTACCGGGTTATGGATTGGTGGTTGGCAACTTTTTGCACCGGAACCCGACAAGGTAAACTCGTACCTCAGTGCGGAAGTCCGATTTGCAGACGGAAAAGCAGTTTTCATTCGCTCGCCCCAATGGCGCTCCATGTCCGCTTCCGAACGTTTCCTTAATTTTAGGAAAGCTGAGTACTTTGATAAAATCCGCCTAGACAACAATGCGCCTGCCTGGCCAGCATTGTGCGAATACTGGGGCAAAACAACCGATCACCCCGACGGCTTGGATATTAAAGCAAAAGAAATTATCCTCAAACGAAATTGGGTCGTAATCCCTAAACCCACTCCGGAGAACTTGATACAATTTCCGACGCCGCCGAAGTGCAACCGTGACTACATCATTTATGCGAAAGAACTCAACGTTGAACCCTCTCAATAAAGCGTTCAAAAACACGAGCGGTGCTTGGGATTTTTTTTTCACAAAAAATCGCATCTGGGGATCTTTGCGCTAATACGAATCGGATATGCCTTAATCCTGTTAGTCAATATCCTGACGTGGTGGCCTTTTCTTGAAATCTGGTTCGGCGAATACGGATTAGTACCGTTTGAGGTATCTAAACAGATTGTTGACGAAAACACGATCACCCTCTTTCAAGTCTTGCCTCAGACCCCCTTCACACTTTGGGCATGTTATTTCATTCTTATCGTGAATACCGTAGCCCTCGCTTGCGGATTTCTAACGCGGCTCCAACTGCTTTCAATTTTCATCCTCTACAACTCGTTTGTCCATCGAAATGTTTTGATCGTCGACGGAGAAGATATCGTTTTTCGCCTAATGGCCTTTTATCTTTTTTTCTCGCCGGCAGGATTCTACTTTTCTTTCGACAACTGGATTCGAAACAAGATCAAGCAATTCAGAACTTCAGGAACTTCCTCATCGATACCGCCATCACCTCAAGAATTTGCAATCTGGCCCCTACGTCTAATACAAATCCAGACGGCCACCATTGTGCTTTTCTCTGCCTGCGAGAAACTGAACGGCGCAGATTGGATCGACGGGACGGCGCTCTACTATGTTTCTCGCCTCGACGACCTTTTCTACAAACTTCCACTGCCTGGATTTTTATTTAAGTCGATGGTATTTATCAAAATCATGACCTGGGCAACGATTGTTTTTGAAATATCCGCCCCAATTGCAGTTTGGTTCAAACGTACACGCATTCCTGCCCTGATAGTCCTTTTCTTATTCCATTCATCCCTCGAATACACGATGAATCTCAATCTTTTCCAGTACCTAATGATCCTGGGTTGGTGCTCTTTCTTGCAACCTGAGGACTTTGCATTCATCAAACGAAAGCTCGGATTTTCAACCAAGACTTCTGACTGACCAAGACTTCTGACTGACAAAAACGCCTAACTCAATTAATAACGCCCCATTTTCAAAGTCTTATGTTGCCATCTGAAAGAACACAGAGATGAATTCGAGTTACACAACAATGAAGCGACCTCTCCATCGCACCGTCACCACTATCGCTTGCGTTTTAATGATCTTTTCGGGTTGCAATTCACAAGAGAAAGCCACGGTTAAAAAAGCAGATTCACCGTTGACCAAGGAAGACGCGACTGCCGTAACTTCCAGATCAACGAACAGCCAGGATCAAACCGCCGCACCGACCAAGGTAGAACCAGCCATTCCCCTTCAGAACTTTCTTGATGCCGCCTTAAACGGCGACACCGACACGATTCAATCTGCCTTGACTTCCAAATTCGACGTCAATTCAACCAATGAACAAAACCGTTCCGCTGTGATGCTGGCCGCTTTCAACGGGCACACGAACATCGTCAAGCTACTTGTGAGAAATGGAGCCTCCCCCAATCTACGAGACTCAAGTGGCCGAACCGCATTGATGTTCGCGGCCACGGGAGATAATTCTGATACGGTAGAATTCCTTATTGTCTCTGGGGCAGAATTGGATGCAGTCGACAAAAGCGAGGGTTTCACAGCCCTGATGTTCGCCGCTGCGGAAGGGCAAACCGAAGTTGTCCGAACGTTACTTAAATATAAAGCTGATCCTTCCATCAAAGACGCCGACGGAGAATCAGCCTTCGGATTCGCGAACAAAAACGGACATGTCGAGGCCGCAAAATTACTGTCTAACTAGCAAGCCCCAAAACCGATTCAGCGTCCAAATTATTTCCCCGAGAGAATTAACTCGACCGGACGGTGGTCGCTGGTTTTTTCGTTATCAGGAAAATCATTCTCTCTAACAATCACACGGCTTGATGCATTCCATGTCTTTGCCGCACCGCTGAGAAAACTAAAATCGAGTAATGAATCGATGTAATTATCTACGCCGTCACCATCTCGATCTGACCAATTCGTATCGACCAGCGGTTCAGGACGCACCCATAGCCAAACATTGTCTTTCATGAATTCGTCAAACGCTTTGTTCCCTTTTTCAGTGGCAAACTCAAAATCGAGATTGTAGTCTCCAATCGCAACAATCGGAATCGACTTAGTTCGCGCCCATTCTCGTAACGTACTCGCTTGCTCCTGACGAAAATCCTTATTCCCCCGAGCAAGATGATTCATCAAAAATACCACCTCTTGCGAATTCGCAAGATCTTTTAATTTCACGTAAAGCGGTACTCGATGGTGTCCGTCATCAAAAACAAACCCCGAAACCTCTTTCATCTCTTCGGTTTCAACGAGTGAGAACTTGTCTTTACTGAAAGCGAACCAAAGATGATCGTCTTCGCGCCCCTCATTCGCTCCAGAGACTCCGCGAACGTACTCGTATCGATCGGGCCATTTTTTCGACAGGGCCTCTTCGTAGGCAGCAGGAACCTCCACTTCCGACAGCCCAATAACATCATAATCGCCCAGTTCAACCAACTGTGCGGCCACTGTCGCCGGATCGTTTCCACCTGACTCTACATTCCAATGCAAAATTGAGTAAGAAAAACCATCAGAGTCTTCAACTGCCTTCTTAGGCTCCGCCACTGCAGCGTTTGAAACGGGCTGAGAATCCACATCGGTCGCCTTCGCTCCCTCCCCCTCAGTGGGACTGTCAACTGGGGTACACCCAATGCTTAAAAGGGATCCGAAAAGAACAAATCCCACCATCGCCAAAATATTCGCCAAAAGTCTACTTTTAAGTTTGCTCACGTTTCCCTCGTGGTTTATTTACGTTACTCCACACAGCTTAATATGAAGTGGGCGACTTTTGGAAGAGGCAGACCGGAATCGTCAAATGGATAGCAAAAATCGTCGGCAAACTGTACGATAAGAGGCCTGATCTTCGGATGGCGAGGATTTCTCCCTGGAAACCCGCCAACTACAATCTCATTCAATTTCCACTTTTGGGTTACTAAGCATGCTGCGGCCAGTACTACACTCGATAGCTTTGGTTCTTTCCTTGACGTTGATTTCAGGATGCAAAAACCAGCCCCCCGAGATTAAAACCACGCCTCCCAAAGTTGCCATTGCCACACCGACCGTCAAAGATGTCGCCATTTATCTAACGGAAAATGCGAGCCTCGAAGCCGTTGGGCAAGCGACCGTCACCTCGCGCGTGAGCGGAATTGTAGGTGACATGCTGGTCGGTCTCGATAAACCTGTAGAAACAACGACTCAACTTTTCCAAATTGATGATGCCGAATACGTTGCGAAAGTAAATGCAGCGAAGGCAAATGTTCAGGCAGCTCTGGCGGCTGTCGCCGAAGCCAATGCGGCATCAACCAAGGCAAATAGTGATGTTGAGGCAAAAGTAGCCCTTCAAGTTGCCGCAGACGCTGAATTTGAGCGAATGGAAAAACTAGAGGCGAGTAAAGCTATTTCCAAGAGTGAGTTCGATCAAGCAAAAGCCAATGCATTAACTGCCGAAGCCGAAGTAAAAGTCTCCGCTGCCAAGCAGGTAGAGGCAAAAGCACAGATTGAGCAAGCCGAAGCACAGGTCTCCAAAGCGAATGCCGACCTGGAAGATGCCCAACTTAAACTCAGTTGGACCAAAGTGATGGCACCAATCGAAGGACGGGTCGCCAAGCCGCTCGCCAAAGCAGGGAACCTTGTGCAAAACGGAACCGAATTAGTAGAGATCATTAAGAGCGATCCTATTTGGGCCAACTTTAACGTCCGGGAAAGCTTCATTATCAAACGAGACCGTGAAGGCAAGCTGAGAGGTGAAGACGACGTGACTGAAGTCGAATTACAACGATCTGGTGATGACGGATTCCCGTTTAAAGGGCAAATCGATTTCATCAATACAAAGATTGATGAATCCACAGGAACACTTGCTGTTCGCGCAGTATTTCCAAATCCCAAAGAAAATCCTCTCGGTATTTTAGTGCCCGGCTTTTTCGTTCGTGTTCGTATTAAAATTGATGATTTGAAAGATGCGGTACTTGTCCCGGAAAAAGCAATCAATCGGGATCAAACCGGCAAATTTGTCTACACAGTAGACAGTGAAAACAAAGCCGTCCGAAAAGATGTCGAAGTAGGAACCACCGAGGATGGGTTAATTGTCGTTCTCTCGGGAGTATCGCCAACGGACAAGGTGATTACCGACGGCCTTCAACGCGTACGACCAGGTGTGAACGTAAGCATTGAAAATTAAACACGCTGAATGAATAACTACCTCCTCTCTGTCTGATATTTATTTTCAAGGTTGTCGTAAGACTATGTCGGAATTTTTCATCAAACGACCCATTTTCGCCTCCGTCATCTCGATCATCATTGTGATTGCCGGGATCGTTGCATTCTTTAGCCTGCCGGTTGCTAAGTTTCCACAAGTTGCTCCTCCGACGGTTCAGGTGAGCGCCATCTATCCCGGTGCCAACGCCAAAGTGGTAGCGGAGACCGTAGCGACTGCAATCGAACAAGAGGTCAACGGCGTCGAAAACATGCTCTACATGTCTTCAACCAGCGCAGACGATGGCTCTTACGCACTCCAGATCACATTCGCGCTCGGCACCGACATGGATATGGCCAATGTGTTAGTCCAAAACCGTGTATCTATCGCATCGCCAAAGTTGCCCGAAGAAGTTCGTCGCCAGGGAATCGTGACTCAAAAACAATCGACGCAAATTTTGCAGATGATCAATTTCACATCTCCCAATGGAGATCTCGATGAATTGTTTTTAAGCAATTATGCGTTGGACATTAAAGATGAGCTTAGTCGCATCAACGGCGTTGGATCGGTTAAAGTCTTTGGCGCCGGCGACTACAGTATGCGTATTTGGCTTGACCCCAATAAATTAAAGTCGAGAAATATTACGACGGACGAAGTCGTCAACGCCATTCGCGAACAGAATGTCCAGGTCGCAGCCGGTCAGATCGGCTCCTCTCCAGCACCACTTGGAACTGATTTTCAGTATTCCATCAATACCCTCGGACGTTTGAGCACCACGGAAGAATTTGCGGATATCATCATTCGGACAGAACCCGGTGGTCGGTTTGTTCGCGTGCGTGATGTGGTGATCGATGACCGGCCTTACGATGGTGGCGTCCAGCAAGGCGTTGAAATCGGCGCAAAAGATTACACGCTCGCCTCGAAATTTAATGGCAAGGCCTGTGCGACCGTCGCAATCTATCAACTGCCTGACGCAAATGCCCTTTCCGTAGCAACCCAGGTGCGCGAGCGACTGTTGGAACTGAAGGGAAGAAATAGCTGGCCAGCTAACATGGATTATGATATCCCGTTCGATACAACGCGATTTGTCGAAGCATCCATCGAAGAAGTTTACAGCACCATTTTCGTTGCAATCATTCTCGTTGTACTGGTGATTTTCATCTTCCTTCAGGATTGGCGGGCAACCGTCGTTCCCGTGGTTGCGATTCCCGTGTCGCTCGTTGGAACCTTCGCAATCATGTCGGGACTCGGGTTCTCTTTAAACATGCTGTCTCTCTTTGGGATTGTCCTCGCGATTGGAATTGTCGTCGACGATGCAATCGTGGTCGTAGAGAGTACCTCCCGATACATATCAGAAGGAATGACGCCCAAACAGGCCGCCATCACAGCAATGAAAGAGATTACAGGGCCGGTCATTGCGACCACCCTCGTTTTGTTGGCCGTTTTCGTTCCAACTGCGTTTATGTCCGGAATCACTGGGCAGCTATTCAAACAGTTTGCGTTAACTATTTCTGCTGCGGTTCTGATTAGTACCGTTAACGCGCTGACACTCAGTCCAGCACTTTGCGGGATCGTCTTACGCGAACCCAAAGAATCAAAATTCTTCTTTTTTCGTTGGTTCAACAGTGCTTTCGATGCCACCACCAGCTTTTATCGCGGCATCATTCGCTGGTCCGTGCGACTGGTACTGATCGTCATGCTCCTTTACGGCGGCCTATTGGCACTGACCGGATGGAGCTTTGGACAACTGCCAACAGGCTTCGTACCTGTTGAGGATCAAGGCTACATGTTCGTCAACGTCCAACTACCCGATGCAGCGTCAAAGCAGCGGACGGTTAAAGTAATGGATCAGGTAAGCGAAATCTGCAATGACACCTTGGGTGTCAAAGATATTATTTCGATCACGGGTTACTCTTTGCTCAGCGGTAGTGCAGCGTCAAACGTTGGCTTCGTGGCAGTTATGTTTGAGCCATGGCAAGATCGTAGCACGCGTGAAGAAAGCCAGCGGGCTATTGTATTCAAAATTAATCAGCGGCTACAAACCGAGGTCGATGCGGCCATTGCATTTCCGTTTATTCCACCTCCGATCGACGGACTCGGAAATGCCGGTGGATTCCAAATGGAGGTGGAAGACAAGGGGAATGCCGGTTATCAGGCACTTCAACAAGCGGCTGACCTACTCGTCGCAGAAGCTGCTGCACAACCCGGACTTTCACGTCCAAACTCACTGTTTCGCGCCAGTACACCTCAACTCTTTATCGATGTCGATCGTGTTCAGGTAAAGGCGAAGAACGTACCTCTCAGTTCGGTATTTTCGACACTGCAGGCCTATCTGGGGTCGGCTTACGTCAACGACTTCAATTTGGACGGCCGAACTTATCAGGTACGCATTCAAGCCGACGCGAAATTTAGAGCCACGAAACAAGACATCCTTGATCTTCAAGTGAGAAGTCTCGATGGTAATGCCGTTCCAATGGGCACCCTGATTAATATTACGGAAGAGTTTGGGCCATCTGTCATCCGCCGATACCAAATGTACCCCAGTGCTTCAATCAATGGATCAGCCGGCGCCAACATGAGTTCCGGCGAAGCACTCGATTTGATGGAACAACTGGCGACACAAACGCTCCCCGACCAGTTCGGATTTGAATGGACCGGGCTTTCCTATCAGGAAAAGGCTGCCGGTGGACAAGCCGTGATCCTTGCATTGGCCATTGTTGCGGTGTTCCTTGTGCTCGCCGCACAATACGAAAGCTGGACGATGCCGGCGGCGGTGATTGCCGTGGTTCCGTTATCCGCTTTAGGAGTTGTCACGCTTTTGACAGTCCGTGGCGCCGATGCAAATGTTTATACTCAAATCGGAATCGTCCTATTGGTCGCGCTTGCCAGTAAAAACGCAATTCTAATTGTTGAATTCGCTTCCGAAAAACGAAGAGAAGGAATGTCCATCACCGATTCTGCTGTCGAAGCAGCTCGACTACGCTTCCGCGCGATCTTGATGACCGCATTCTCCTCCATTCTTGGTTTTCTTCCGCTCCTGATTGCCAGCGGGGCAGGGGCCGCAAGCCGCCAGGCTGTTGGAAACGCGGTGGTAGGCGGAATGATGGCGGCGACGGTGTTTTCCTTACTCCTTGTCCCCTCATTCTTTGTCATTTTCCGACGACTCGGAGAGCTTGGGAAACAATCAGAAAATGATCCTGCTCCAGCAGGTAATTTAGAAACGACGCCCCCAGCACCCGCGGAGCCCGTTTCCTCTGAAGAGGAACAACCCGTCGCAACGCCTGAGTCCGTTGCTATCGAAGATGTCACCGAGGAACCGAACACTCCCTTGGAAACCCAGAATGAAACCGATTCACCCGAGGCTGAGCCTCCGCCTGCGGAGGATGATAAGCCCACGGCTCAGTAACTACCCGGATAATACCTCCTCGAATAATTCGGGAAATGGAAAAGTGCGACCGACATTTGACTAATTCGGCAAACTTAACTTTTGCCAGATTGGTAAAATAAGCGACGTGCAGATTATTGCCTCTCAAATAAATTGGTTTGCAACCACCACGAAAGCATTCTATTTTTGCCAATAAATAACAATCATTCGCGAACACTTAGACAAATGTAGAGGCTGTTATTCTATAAGCACCTTTAAAAAAGGGATGGGATGTCAAAACCACTGGCGCTTTACCAGGAAACAATGCTGTTAGCTATTCGGGATGACAAAGGAACGTTTTCCTGCGGATATTTTCTGTACGCCATCGCCGGGGCAATCATTAGCGAGCTGTTGCTGCAACAGCGGATCGTAGCCGGCTCCGATAAGGATCAAATCGTCGGCGTCGTTGACAGATCGACGACTGGAGACGAAATACTTGATGAAGCACTAGGTCTCATTTACAGCTCCGCCAAAACAAAAAAAATGCAGCACTGGGTTTCCAAAACGGCAAACCTACCCAAGCTGAAGCATCGCATTGCTCAACAATTATGCGACCTCGGAATCCTTCGCCATGACGAGAAAACAGTACTATGGATTTTTACTCAGCAACGATATCCTGAGATCGA
>JAPOIJ010000127.1 GCA_029979005.1 Planctomycetota bacterium
GTGCTGTTAGCCATGCTAATCACCCCAACTCAAGCACCTCAACTTTCCTCAAATCCTACTTCAGCCTCGATTGACAGTATTGTTTTTGAAAAATTGAACTCGTCACAGAGAATTAAAATTTTTGAGACAGCAAATCGTGACTACGATCGCGGCAATGAAATTAAGGAACAAGACACCGCCGAGGCCGCCGCTCTATTTTCAAGTGCTATCGAAAAGTATCAACTACTAGTTGATGATGGAATTCGAAACACCGATTTGTTTTTTAACCTGGGGAATGCCCATCTCCAAAATAATAAGCTCGGCTATGCCATTGCGAATTATCAAAAATCTCTTCGTTGCTCCCCATGGAATCAACAGGCAATTCAAAACATGGAGATTGCCATGAAAGCATCTAATCCCCAAGGATTAGGAAGCTACAGTCTGTCGTCGGCATTTAACTGGATTTCTAGACTACCCTCCACCGTTGGAATCTCAATTCTACTGGTAAGCTGGACAGTCATTTGTATTGCCACCGCAATTAAGTTCTCGACTCCATCCCTACCTCTTCGTAGTCTTTTCGCTACCGCTGTTTTGTGCTTACTGCTTGGAATGGGACTGACACGATGGTCAACTTCATCCCAGACACCGAGAGAAACAGCTGTTGCTGTGGCTAGTGAAATAACAGTTTTCCAAGGCAGTAATGAAGCTACACCGCCCGTTATGAATTCCGCGATTGCCGAAGGCGAAGCGGTTCGCATTCTGCAAGAGCGGGGGAATTGGTCAAAAATTGAATCCAGTTCTGGAATTCGGGGCTGGGTCCAATCTGAATTTTTTGAAAAAGTCTAGAATGGGGAACAACGCAAATTCCTCCCCGGTTACCCATAGTGAACCTCCCTATAAAAGTGTTAGATTGAGGTTTTTCAAATGGGAGAAATCCACAATGCGGCTGTTTGAAGGTACAGAATTTGACCGACCTCCTCGTTGTGAGAAATGCGAACAGCTTGAGGCAGACTGCGAATGCGTGATTGCTCCAGCGCCCGCAACTCCTCCAACAGACCAGACGGCAATAATAAGCCTAGAAAAGCGTAAAAAAGGAAAATGGGTCACGGTTATCAATGGATTATTTGAGGGACACCCCGGAGATCATTTCAAAAATCTCTTGGTACAACTCAAAAATCAGGTTGGTGCTGGTGGCTCTATTCAGGCAAGCAAGATTGAAATTCAGGGAAACCACCAAGAACGCCTTCGCTCCATTTTAAAAACGATGGGCTTTAAAGTTCGCCCATAACAAAACGCGAAAACTCGTCGCAGGCCTCGGCTGGCTAAAAATTGAACGAAGATTCAATTACAATAAATCGATCTTAATTCCTTTAGTCGAGTCGAGCCCGATGAATCAATCTGCTGAAAACTCAAATACGCCCAAGACCTTTGAACTTGAGATCAAAGATGCCCATGTGATTTTCGACACCGTCTGGGAAGCACTTGAAGAAGAAGTTGGGCACGAAAATCTCCGCTTTCCCAAAGAGTTAATTTTACTTGGCGGAGCGCCGGGTTCCGGCAAAGGCACCCATACCCGATTTATCATGCGAGCGCGAGGACTCACCTGTCCACCGATCATCATCAGCCAACTCTTGACGACTCCTGAAGCAACCCGCATCAAAGACATGGGGCAGATGGTAGGCGATACCGAAGTCATAGGAATTCTATTTCGGGAACTCTTGAAAGAAAAATATCGAGACGGTGCATTGCTCGATGGCTTTCCTCGAACGCGAGTCCAAGTGGAATGCCTCAAAATGCTGGTAGATCAAATCAACCAACTAAACAATGAGTATGCCGACACGGAATGGGCAATCCATTTTCGCCGCCCCATCATCCACGCCATGGTTTTGTTTGCCAGCGAGCAAACCAGTATTGAAAGGCAGTTGTTTCGTGGAAAACAGATTGCCGAACACAACCGCAAAGTAGAAGAGACTGGTGTCGGAGAACTGCTGGAACTTCGGAGCACTGACCTCGAACATGTAAAAGCCGCACAAAGATACCGAGTCTTTAAAGAAAAAACGTGGGATGCGTTGCGTTCTTTGAAGGAGATTTATCATTATCACTTTATCAATGCGGAAGGTCCCATCGATGAAGTCGAATCAAATATTCTGAAGGAACTCCAGTACCAAAGTTCACTGGAACTTGACCCCAAGACCTTTGACCACCTAAGCCCACTTCCGCTTGCAGAAGAAATCACCATTCACGCCAGACAGGAATTGGTAAAGCGTCTCGACAGCTATGTCCTCTCACATACCGAAATGTTTACCGAAATCATTGAAATCATTGACACTAAGTTCATGCCTATCGTGACCCGACATGCGCTGTCCGGTCGGGCAAATGTCAATTCGGAAGATCGCATCTTCGAAAATCCGATGGCCATTTCAATGCTAATCGATATTTTTTCGGAACGAGGTTTTCATGCCATGGTCGACAAACGAATCCAGGAAGTACCGGAAAGTGTAGACCTAAATTCCGGTCGAATCTCATGCCGTCAAAAAATAGTATTCCGTATTCAAATTCACTTCGAAGGATCTTCCATTCGTCGCGGATAAGGCAAATTGATCACCAAAAGAAAGACACTTCAACCTACGCCGACATACACAGAAGTAGCCATTTGCGTTGGCTGATTTAATCCGACACGTCAGTTTTCAATGGCCTTAACTCAGTTTTCTTGACTGCCGTATCATTGTGGTAAATCAACTCGAGTTTTGGCAGGTCGACCAATTGCTTCAACCCTTCTTTCGACACTTGGGTGCGATTCAATCCCAATCCGATTAGACGCGAGAGTCCCGCGAGATGGTGTAAATCATCATCACCGATCGCACAACCTGCTAATTGAATCTCTTCCAAATTAGGTAACCCGGCTAGATGTCTCAACAGATCGATTGAAAAGTGTTCGGGAGAGAATTCAATTGCGTAAACGCCGCTCTCCTCTGATCGCTTCAACAATTGAGTGTTCTGGCGTACTAAATGGAAAATTGAAACGGGATCGTCCAACGCATATCCGATGATGCCTGAAGAGTTGATTTGAAAAAACTGATCAGGAGTCAATTCTTCCAATTTTTTTTGAGAATTGATTTGGTAGTAATGACTCGAAACACCCCAGCGTGGATCTCGAATATGTAATTTATCCCCAACACTCCCCGTAAGGACGAAATAGTCTCGATACGAATTTTGGACATTCGGGAACGGAAATTGGATATCATCCCAAACTTCAAGTGTTTCAACGCCTTCGGCATTGGATGCCAACGCCAATGGCAAATTCCCCGAATAAAGGGCGTGTGCAAAGCAGTGCCGAATCACCCCCCAGTACATACCGACTGGCACAATCAGCATTGCCACCACCAACCCGCGCGGCACAGGTGAGTTCGGAAAAACTAATGAAGACTGCAACTGGTCAGGACCTTTTGTATTCGCATGGCGTAACAACCACGCCCCCACAATGGCTGTGCAAAGATTCCAGGGAACAACACTGACATTCCAGCCTATGGACAATAGAAAAACAACAATACCGCAATGAAGACCGATACAACCTAACATCACTTGCCTCGGTCGACACCACGCGGATATCGCCAAGACAATTTCTCCCATTCCGACCAACAAAGCAAAACCTCGATATACACCCTTCGGGTTTACGGGGGTTTGCGAAAGAAGATGGTAGCTAATGTGAGTAAACCACTCTGTCGAAATTAGCTTGTGAATACCCGCCCATAGCCACATCGAAATTAAAAACCAGACGCATAAACGACGGGCGGGCAACCAAACACACGCTGCCATCATAAATGAAATCGCAATCACCTGCGGCTGACATCGAAACTGATCCATCCCGATCGCCAACGTCAGGGCAATCAAAAACCCGACCATTCCGTGCTTTCGCGGGCTGACCAAAACAAAAGCTAAAGTGACCAGAAGAAGGAAGCCGGTTGAGACCTGAGGCGTCATTGCAATCCAAGGCAGGTTGGGGGGGAACTCCCTTACTTGCCAGGCAGGCCAGGTAATCAAGATCGTTACGGCTTGTGAAAGCACGCAAACCGCCAGGAAACAGTAGCTCTCTAAACCAATCTGCTGAAATCCCCAGCCTCTACCATCCGAGTCTTTTGGGGCGACTGATGCCGCCGCTGATTGTCTTTTGGATTTCTTTGAATTCCGCCCCATCGTTGTTCCACCTAACCAGCATTCGCAGAAAACCAATCGTCAAACGTTTGGTCATTAAATCGAAAACTACGAATTAAGGTCAAGGTCAGCGATATCACGAATTCACCATTCGATCAAAAAACCAACATAAATCGTCAAACGTTGGCAAATTTCAATAATCACCTTGTTCGATTCTCACCGTTACCTGACAATCTGTTCGTCTTTCCTTTACGACCAAGAACGTCATTATGCATCTCCAAATTTTTGAAATCTGTGCGATTGTCATCGTATTGTCTGCGCTGTTTGGATATCTGAATGCAAGATTTCTAAAACTCCCGAACACGATTGGATTGATGGTCGTGTCCATTTGCTTTACGGGTTTTCTATTCGTAAGCACGATCTTCACTGATTTCTTCTTTGACACCGCCCATCTGTTTATTAATCAAATTGACTTTCAGGAAATCCTCCTCGATGTCATGCTCGGTTTCTTACTATTCGCCGGTGCGATGCATACTAACTTTGACCAACTACGCGTCCAAAGGTGGCCTGTTTTGGTCTTTTCAACGCTCGGGGTTCTCGCATCCACGCTGATCTGCGGCGTCTTGACCTATTTTGGGTTTCGTCTCCTAAGCATCGAGCCCAAGTTTATTCACTGCCTTTTATTTGGCGCCCTCATTTCTCCAACGGATCCAATTGCCGTTTTAGGAATCCTTAAACAAGCTCGTGTTCCTAAAAAGCTCGAGACAAAAATTGTTGGTGAATCTTTATTTAATGACGGCGTAGGCGTTGTTGTCTTCCTGACGATCTTCCATATCGCAAGTGGTTCTTCCGTTAACGAACCCGGCACGCACACCCAATTCCACCCAACTGCAAGTTCTTATTCCACGGTTGCCTTGCAACAAACCTCGCCGAACGAGTCGGTCGGCGTTAAAGAGGAGCATCAAAACGATTCGGAAATCGCTGACAAAACAACCGATTCCACCGTCACCCCGAATGTTGGTCACAGCCCATCGGGTATCATGGAACAAATCAAAGGTGTCATCAAGTTATTCTCATGGGAAGTCCTCGGGGGAATCATCCTCGGACTAATTCTCGGCTACTTCACCTTCCTATTACTGCGCTCGATTGACGACTATGAAATCGAAGTCTTAATTACGTTGGCATGTGTAACTGGCGGCTACGCTCTTGCAACATCACTACATCTCTCTGCCCCCCTCGCCATGGTTGTTGCTGGTTTGATTGTTGGCAATGACACCGTTCGGGGTACCGCGATGTCTCAACAAACTGAAATGTATGTCAACCGATTCTGGGAATTAATGGACATTCTACTGAATGCAATTCTGTTTGTTCTGATCGGACTCGAACTTCTCATTCTCAGTGACAGCATCACACTCACATTCATCTATGCCGCAGCCATGGCAATCGTCATCGTGCTTTTGTCCAGATTTCTGTCGCTAATAATTCCAGTTCAATGCTTCGCAAAAAAATTGGAGTTTGTACCGCACACGACCATCATCATGACCTGGGGCGGATTGCGCGGTGGCATTTCGATCGCACTCGCGTTGTCACTAACCGCTGAAATGAACAGAGACCTGTTCTTGACGGTGACTTACGGGGTCGTCATTTTCTCAATCATTGCTCAAGGTTTGAGCGTCGGTAAAATTGCCAAATCTTTGATTGGCATCGATGCCGAAGAACCGTCAACATCAGACGCTCACTAGAAAACAACCTTAATCACGATATTGTATTATGGATCGACGAGCTCTCCGAAGAACAGCCCGTTGAGAAACACCCGACTCGTGGCTTTCCAAAACCCACGAAAATTAGGATCATCCGCCATCAGGATGAATCGGCCCTTTCCTTCCGGCTGCACCACAACACTGGCAGCCTTCTTAAACCGTTCGACATTATCAGCTGAGCAATACCCCGCCATCAGCGGCGATTCAGAGTCGTAAATCACGGGATTACAATAAGGATTACTGGACGGCTCTAGAAACCTAGCGTGATTCCGGAACACAGCCAAGGATTGCTCTTTAAATCCATAAAGTAAAGGATGCGAAGGATCAACCGTCGTTTTAAATATCGCGCCGCTGATTAACTTCAACGCTCTTTCGGTCGCAGCGGAATCGAACTGCTTTTGAATTACTGGCGTTACGCTCGCTGGTAGAGGCAGGGCAGCGCCCGTTCCGAGTTTGCTTTGCACGGTAACCGCCAGACTGCCCAGAGCCAGAACAGTTCCGCCATTTTCGACGAACGATTCAATTTTTGACCAATGATCACTGGTTAGGCTTCCTCCCGCCAGTACAAGCGTTGTGTAACCATCAAGTCGCGAACCGGAAAAATCCCCTGTCTTCAATAGCGTTACCGGCATACCAATTTGAGTGTCCAGCAAATGCCAAACGGATCCGGCAGAATAATAAGACGTTCCTTTCCCTACGAGCATCGCAACTTTGGGAGTTTTCAGAACTTTAAAATTGGCACTTCCTAAATCAGGCCCCTTCACGTTTAAGCCTGTTGTGACCGGTGACACTTTTGCTCCGCGTTTGACAGCCTCTTTCAAAACCCGTTCGATTGCCTGGTGGCGAGACGATTGATTCTTAGAAATCACAGCAAGTGTTCCATAACTATAATCATCCAATCCACCGTCTCCATTCCGAACGGTAAACGGTTTTTTAGCGACACGGACTTTGACATTCGCCAACAGCAATTTGTTCAAAACCCATGGGCCAATGTCATCGTTAAAATCAACAAGATAACCGAGGTGGTCTTTAGACATCTGGAATTTTTCGGAACTGGCGCGTTTCTGAATTTTGAACGGCACGAGCGCATCCAAATCGAAATCTTGCTTTAGCACACGTTGAGTTAATCCATAGGCTAAAGGTAATGTCCAACTGGACACGTCATAGAAAACGTTTTCTTTAAAATCAGTACGCCTCATCAAAAGCGATTGAAGGAAACGAAATTCTGGCTGGGCAGCAGGAACGACAAGAGTAAAGTCTTCAGAAAACACTTCCTCGCCATAAATGAAACCAGCAGACGGAAAATACGATTCAATATCATGCCGCTTTAATACGGCCGCGAATTCGAGTAACCGTGATCGATTTCCTTCGCTTTGAAACACGTATGCTTTTACTGGTTGCGACTTCGCATGTTTCAGTGCATTAAGATAAAATAAGCGTTTGTAATTGTTTAATTTATCTTTCATTGCAGTTGTCGCCCTTAAACTCGAAAGCGACGCCGTGAACTGATTCGCAACAGTTTCGTGAAACCTTAGCAAACCATCCTGATTGTTTTGTATCACGCCTCGGGAACTTGCCTGTTCAAATAAAATCCCCACGCTCCCATGCAAATCTGGATAAGTTGAACCTTTTCCCATATAGAAATCGTCAAATCGCTCTTGGGTAAAATATAAACTGCCCCGTTGATCTAAGGCCTTGGCATGAAAGCCGCCGAATTCACGGGTCAGTTGCTGATTTCTTGCGGGCGTTAGCGGATTCGTTCTTTGCGGAATGCCGGGCTGAAAAAAGAAAGTCGAGTTTGTACCCATCTCATGAAAGTCAAGAACAACGTTCGGCTTCCACTTATGGTACCAGGTCATTCGCCCGCGGCTTTCTGGATGAACCAATGGCAACCAATCGCGATTTAGATCAAACCAATAATAATTGACGCGTCCGGCGGGCCACATCTGATTATGCTCCGCGTCCTGCGAGTCAGGATTGGCTACTCGGCCACGGTAACGATTGACCCAGTTGGCAAAACGATTAAACCCGTCCGGATTTAAACTCGGATCCAGCAAAATCACGCACCGCTCCAACCATTGATTGATCTCATCGCCTTTCGCTGCAGCCAAATAAAAGGCTACCAACGGTGCACAGTTCGTCGCACTCGCCTCGTCACCATGAACGCCATACCCCATATTGATCACCGCCGGCAATTTACCGAGATCAACTCGACCCGAATTTGGCTTGGTTAACTGCCGGTGTGCCTTCTGAATCTCTTCTAAACGTTGACGATTTCCTTCAGAAGTAATCGTCAGTAATAAAAGGGGCCGACCGCCATGGGTCGTTGCATATTGCTCAACTGAAATCCGCGGTGATTCCTGAGCCAGTAAACGAACGTAGGATGCCAACTGAGCATGCGAAAGGTGACGTTCACCTATATCAAACCCAAAAAACTCACGAGGTGTCGTAATCGCCGGATCAACCTCCACTCCTTCAGGCCACATCGCTGTAGGTAGATCATCGGAGGCAGAGTGGGCAAGGACAATATTGCTTGAACCAGAACTAAGGATAGGGACTGATGGGTATCCCTTAAAATTTGCATTCGCAAAACCATGCCCGATACAAATTTGAGAAATCAAAACAACGATCGAACAGGAAGACAATCGAATAAACTGACGCATGAATGAACTCCGAAACCTCATGGAAACAGAGCCAGAACACTCTGCTAAGAATTACGTGGGATCGCTATGCTCAATTATAGCCCAAGAAAAACCCGTTTCCGGCTAATTTCGAGCCCGATTAAAAAATCCAGTGAATGATCTTCCCTGAGATTTAAGTTCATTTCTTAGCAACCACTGGGAGCGTAATCCCCCACACTTTCCCACGGCTTCGATTGCGGCGAATCGGGTTTTGACGCGCCATCTCAGCCGCCCCTGCTGCCGCGGAAACATCGCGATACTTACCCTTGTTGGCACGAGCAATGGACTTTAGTTGATCACTGCCTTTTCCAGAAACCTGCATTCCGAGAGTATTAATCACAATTTTTCGGCGATGAGGTGCGGTTAGTAGATCCTTCGTATTATCTGTGAAGGCACCATCGCCTAACACGTAAATCACATCCGGCTTGAGCATTAATGCCGCGTTCATTGCCTCTGCACCTTTTGTTTTGAGACACATCTCAACGGTGTAAAGCCATTGCCGTAAACGGTCTTTATTCTCTTCCGTTGCAGGAAGCAACTTGGTGACTGGCTTCGGATGAAACATCTTATATGCCGTGTCACTAAAGAAGATCACATGAAATTTTTGCTGGGGAGTCAAATTGCCAACGGTCTTACTTAATTCGTTCAGCGCTGTTTCAAATTTTCCTCTGGTCATACTGTTAGAATTATCGACAACAAAAACAACTTTTTGGGCAGTTTGTTTGGCTCCAAAAAACGTTGTCGTCCCAACCTCTTCTCCCACCTCCTCAAGCCCCTCTATCAATTCCCCTAGCCCGACATCTAGATCCATGCTCTCAAAAGAATCTGCAAGCGTATTGGCAACGGTGGAATTTACCGCGGGTAGCGAGAGTTCGTTCTCTGACAAGACCATTTCCTCCATCGAGGAATCTTCTTCAAATTCTATTTCTTCGTAATCGACTACCTCCATCTCAGTAAACACTTCTGCATGATCAGTCGGGTCGACATTTAAGATCAGACTTTTTTCAGAAGTTCGAGCGAATGTGAAAATCGCCAAAAATAGAATGAGAGTGACATGGACTAAGGTACTGACCAGCCAGGAAGGCATCGTTTCGAGCAAACCGGAAAAATCGTAGGATTCCGAGGCTACGTCCTCCTGTTCGCTCGCAGCGGAATCGCCGGCGTCCGCTTTAGCTTTCTTTGAAGAACGTGCTGTCAATTTTCTACACTCCCAAGGAAAGAGAAAAACCACAAGCCTGATGGGGAAGACTCATTATGAGTCGACGGATTCACGAAAGGAACCCTCTAATTATGATTTTTATTTCGCCGATTCCATCGGGCTCGCGAAATTCGAATGCGACTGGAGTCAACGATCCATCAGAAAGAATCAGAAGATCCAACCGTTCTGATAATGCTAAAAAAATTGCGAATCTAAATTCAACCTGAATTACCGAGGCTAATAGGTCTGGACGACTGAATGCCACTGCAATTGGTTTGGGTAATTTAGAAAAGGGAATCTGATTGGACCGTACGCTCCCTCCAATAAATAGCTGAGGAATTTATTGGAACAATCATTTACCTTACGCCGAGAGCACTCTAACATCCTGCGTAAATAACAGCGTACTAAGTACCATTAAAGGCTCAATAGCCTCGTTTTCTCAATCTTTTTCCTACAAAACAGTTGAATTGATAGCCACCTGTTATCAAACTGTCCCCAGTAGGTCAGTTCATTTAGGATCGGTTGGGAAACGAGAAATGAATCTATTGCAAAAGTGCCTGTCATTGCGGGCATTGCCGCGGCGGCGTTCAGCTTTCACCTTAGTCGAGCTTCTTGTAGTCATCGCAATTATTGGAATTTTACTTTCCATGCTATTGCCGGCAGCACAAAGCGTACGAGAAGCCGCTCGCCGCACCAAGTGCATGAATAATGTCCGCCAACTGGGCATTGCATTGCATAACTTTGAATCAGCCTTCAAGACGTTCCCACCCGCTTTTACCGATGGACATAGTTGGACCGGGATTGTTCTCGACTATATCGAGCAAACAAATGTTGCCGATCTTTACGATCGAAATTACCCATGGAATCACGAAAAAAATCAAGACGCGATATCGACGGTGGTTCCAATGTTTCTTTGCCCATCCAATCCGAACGGAAGGCCATTTTATCACGATCAAATTGGCAATGGGAAAATCTCAGCAGTCATGGACTATGCGGCAATTACTGGCGTAGCACCTGTCGTTTATAACGCGGGCTATGCCCGACCAGTAAGCTCAACCCGAGGAGGACTTGCAGGTGGTAAGGGGACTCAAATTCGCGACATTAGGGACGGCCTTTCAAATACGCTTATGATTACCGAAGATGCAGGCCGCCCAGTCCATCATGTTAGTACAGGGAAGGGGCCGGATAACCTACGCGTCGGCGGTGGCAATCTAAGCGTCTTCAATGCTCGCGTACGTGGAGCGGGCTGGGCAGATAATGTGAATACAATTCCAGTCCATGGATTTTCCGCTGATGGATTGACTTGTCCCGGTCCTGTACCAGTCAACGCCACCAACAACAACGAGGCGTTCAGTTTTCACCCCGGAATGGCCATTGGCCTTTTTTGCGATGGAAGTGTAAGTGGTGTGCACGAGTCAATTTCGATGCAGCAATACAGTGAACTGGTCACACGCGCTGGTGGTGAAATCAACTCTTACTTAAATTAATCAGCCCTGATTTAAATTTAGTGAACAGGTTATGCGATCGCCCGTTCAAATTGGCGAACTGCTCTCATTTCCAACAGCATCGGGACAAAATTGGTCAAACTGGTTTTGGAACCTCTGCGTTGCCAATCTCCTGATTCTCTAAATTAATTCCCAGCTTGGGTCGACTCCAACCACTCCGACAAACGCTTTGCTAATTGGTGGGTCTTGTCATGGTGTTCGATGGCAAGGTTTTTAGACTCACCAATATCAGCCTGAAGATCATAGAGTTCGTAGCGATCCTTTGGTGACGTTTTCTCATCGGTTAACTGGATTAGCTTCCACTTTCCCACTCGAATTGCATTGGACGGGGAATGCCCCGACCCATGCTCATGAGGATAAGTCCATGCCAGCGACCGACTGTTTAGATCTTCCTCGGCATTATCCTTGAGAACAGGCACCAAGGATATTCCATCAAGATGTTGCTCAGGCTTCGGAGCAACGCCCGCTAAATCAAGAATAGTCGGATACAAATCCATCGTAATCCCAAGAACCGAAGTATCCGCTGGCTCAAGCTGCCCCGGCCAACTAATCATCGTCGGAATTCGAATCCCGCCTTCATAAGTCCATCCTTTCCCAGCTCTCAATGGAAGACAACAGGTTGGTCCACCAGACCTGCGGTTTGACGCTAGAGTTGACAAACCTCCGTTGTCCGAAGTGAATACAATAATCGTGTTTTCACGTAAGGATAAATTTTCAATTTCTTGAAGTACCCGTCCGACATTGGTATCCAGATTCTCTAACATCGCAGCATAGGTTGGATTATTTTGAGAGGACCGCGTTCGAGCGCCATTTCGCTCCGCAATCACATCCTTGAGTGGCTCACCGCTGCTATTCAGCTTTGCTTTATACTTATCCACTAAAGCGTCGGGCGCTTGGATCGGTGTGTGCACCGCATAATGGGCGAAGCATAAAAAGAACGGTGACTTCTGATTTTCTTTCATGAATGACAACGCTTGATCTGTCATTGCATCGTTCAGATAATCCCCATCGTTACCGTCGTCTAAGTCGGGAACATCCCAAAACCGAATACCATTCGGCTTATTTTTATTGCCTCTTCGCTTGTACGGATAAAAATAACTTCCAGGACTTCCCCCTCGATTAACGCATCGAACCCAATCAAACCCTTGGAATTGCGGCAGGTGCTTGTCTTTGTCACCTAAATGCCATTTGCCAATGTAACCCGTTTTATACCCCGCTTCCGATAAGGCTTCACCAATAGTGACTTCCTCAAGCGGGAGATGTAATTCGTTTGGCTGATTCAACCATTGAGTAATCCCCAGTCTATTCGGAGCCTTCCCGGTCATTAAAGCTGCTCGCGTTGGTGAGCAAACTGGATTTGCAGAATAAAAATCACTAAACCGAACGCTCTGGCTCGCCAATTGATCAATCTTGGGAGTTTCATGATACGTCGAACCATAACAACCAAGATCTGTGTATCCGAGATCATCAATAAAGAACACAATCACGTTAGGCGCACGGTTCGCTGACCGCATCGGTTCCTCCGCGAGAACTGTGGGCGTTTGAAAACTAGCAACCACTAACACAATTAGAATCAGCGAGGCTGGAAGGAAACGTAGCAACTTGATCTTCATAGACATCAGGCCCAACCTAAAACAAAAATAATTTACCATGCGCAAAAAAAAGACGACTATGGATCATCAACACTCATTGTGATTGTAATGGATCTCTCAAGTGAAGTACGGTTCATTGCGTAATTATTTTCCCCCAACGCTTCCCCATAAAAAAAGCACCTCGAAGTATCGAGGTGCTCGTGGACCCAAACCGAACGATTGCAGGTCAATTCTAAAAACCGATGTAGATTCGTGAACTCCCTCCACCGATCGTGAAACCAATACCTCCGTAAATATTGCTACGACTGCCATGTACTCCGTAGCTAGGACGGTAAACCGGTCGGGAGTGGCGGCAAAAATCGTCTCCACGATGAAAAGACATTCTTCGACGAATAACGGCAATATCTGACCTCATCTGATGAATCGAATCCTCAATCGTATTCAGCAACCGTTGTACATGCGCAGTGTTTCCGTGGATATGTCCGTCACCAAAGAACTCAGCGTCGTGTTCTACCTGATGGAATACTGACTGAAGATGATGAAACTTACGATCCAAATCTCGCAAATCTCTTTCCATATGAACCAGTTGCCCATCAAAGTGACTGATGTCATGAATATGGGTTGCCAAGCGATGGATTTCCCGCGAATCAGCCAGAAGGTGACCGTAAGCGGAAGTATGTCGATAATGCCTCACCTCATTAATGAGCCGTTTCGTCGTCCGTTGAATTTTGACTGCTGATTGATCGATATGACGGAATTCGTCAGCTTGCGCCTGATTACTTCCCATCCCCCAAACGAAACCTGCAATTAGTAAACCCATTACTCGTGCGGTGTTGGCCATTTCCTTCTCCCATTGAGGCGTTAACAAAAGCGTCCTGCGGACGAAGAATCAATAACGCATTCAACGTGCCAAACAGCAGCGATGGATTTTAATTCTTGGAAGCACCTAAAAAATCGGGGTTTCCAGCGATCTGCCCGCTAAAAATTACATCCCAGCAACGACCGAAACGTCATCAAAACGATGGCACTGCACAGAAATTGACGACAGCCAATAATTGAAATGCAATATTCAGCAGACGCCGGCGCTAGTGCAGAATCTGAAACCAATGCGACGGTGAAAGCAGTCTTCACATTCAGTTAGTTTTAAAAAGTAACCGAACAAGCCAACTGCGCCGCTTGGACTCGCCTGGCCTAAAAGTCTTTGGTCGGATTTGTCCCGGGGGTTATCGGAACGCGCGGCTCTTTCGCTAATGAAAACGCAAGCTGCTCATACCATTGATCATTCTGATGGACGAGACTTTTGATCTTTTTCCAAATCTCGACGGGTGGCCCAAAACCACTCCAATCAACCTTAAGAACGCGAACA